>JBEAOQ010000386.1:0-13322 GCA_041164845.1 Pseudomonadota bacterium
GATGGTTCGACCACGGTCGGCGTCCGCATCGACAATCACTGCCGGGTGATAGGTGAGAACGGCGCAGTTATTGGCGGGCTATGGGCGGCTGGCCTCGATGCCAATTCGATCTGGCAGGGCAAATCCCCGGCGCATGGCTGCAATGTCGGCCCCGCCATGGTCACAGGCTTTATCGCGGGTAAGTCGATTTCTGGCAATTGAACCTAGGGTGGTGGATTTGAAATTCGCTCACTTTACGCGGCACGAGCGATACGAATTTCAAATCTTTAAACCACATTAGAGCATCGTGCGAAAAAGCATGTCCTGAGCTTGTCGAAGGGTGGGAACCGGTTTTTTGCTTAAAACCCCGTTTTTCTTAAAGCTGGGCGATAACAAATAACTAGAGCAGGTATCCTGATTCAGATTTAACATTATCCGCTTTAAAACTGATAATCTGCCGCATCGTCCAGCGGCGTTCAGCTTACATCAGGTTTTTTAATCACGGCAATCGCCAGCCATGATATGCTGGGTTGGGGATCCGCCGCAACCCGTGCAGCATGGCGCTGTGTTATCATATCAAGGATATGATCTCGATCTTTTTCGGGCGACAACCCTGCCGTAAAGCTTGGTCCATTGGCCGCGCGCATAGTTGTAGACCAAGAACGGGCAAACTCCATCACATCGCCACTGCGTAAATAGGCTTCCCAGAAAGGGTCAGGCGATGCGACCACCGCCAATTGATCGAGCAGCAGCCCATGAAACGGGCCAGTCGCAAAAGGCAGTTCGATTTGCGCGGCGGAACGTCCAGCAGAAGGACAAGTCATATGCAGCATGTCTTCGTCCGTAATCAGACCCTCGCGGTGGACGTCAACGATTGCCTGCCACCAGCAACCGGCCATCCATTCAAAACCATGGGTGTGTTCGCCGCGACCCATAAATTGGCAGACAACCACACCGCCATCCCGCAGTTCGGCGGCCCGTGCGATGAGAAATTCGCGCCAATCGCTTGCCAATTGCCGGTCAACCGCCGCCGCCGCTCCCGCCATCTCGCTGAAGATGGCCCAGCCATGGTCTGAAACATGGACGGGGCTACCTCTCAACCAGTGGAGCGCGTTCGAACTCCAGCCGATATCAACGCGATCTGGAGGGAGCACCTGTTCGAAATAGGATTTACCAATGGCGGCTGGGAAAACATGCGTTAGGCTGGTCAGATAGCTCTCTGCCGGATTGTCGAGAGCGGCAAATAGCGAATTAAAGTCATTATCTGGAAGATCAACATGAAAGACCTCGACGGGACACGTCTGCTTCTGCCGATTACGCAGCGCGCCAATTGCTACCGATAGGGGTAGCATTGAGTTGCGGCCTTGCGATGACCCATAATCGACAAATGTAACTGCTGCGGGCTGCTTCAATGCGAGAAGATCGGCCGCTTCTTGCAGCAGTGGCAGTGCAGAAGCGAGGTTAGCGGCCTGTAGCCGAGAGTTGCGGTTATAATAGCCATCGCCTTGCATGGCCGATGGCGCGGGTGCAATGTTTTTGACCAATATCAGTTCCCTAGACCCTTTCCCGATCAAGTTTGTTTTTCCTAATCGGATTAGAAAGGGTCTCAACATATGATTAGACCATTCTTTTCCGATCGGATTGTATCGCTATGCGATACTGGCTGATCGGGGAATGGTCTAAGGTTACAAGTTATTCAGCCCGCCTGCCGCCGCCGCGCCTCGGCCACCATCGCGTAAAGCCCGCCATTATAGCTGGTCAGCTGTTCCATCGTCAGATTGCGATAGGGGGTCATCGGGCATAGCGAATCGACCACATCCCAGAACGGCTCAATCTTTTCGAGCACCTCATCCACTGGCCCGCATTTGACAAAGGCTTCGACCATATCATCGCTGACCTTGTCCAATACGCTATCGACATTGCCATGCTCACCAGCGGCCAATTGGCACGCACGGGCCATATCGCCAAAGCCAACCGCGTCAAAAAAGCTCTCATATTCCTTATACCCGGCATATCCGGCCACCGTGGCGCGGCTGTCGTTAATCGCCTGTTGCTTGTCGTCATTGATCGCAATCCATGGCCAAGCGTTGATCTCGACATCACCACGCGCACGGCCAAACCGCGCCAATTCCGCCGCGATAAACGGTTTTTTCTGCACGGTGTAATCCACCGTCCACAAAGCGTGAACCATCAACCCATCGCTGATTTCCAGCGCCAGACTGGTCAACTTGTCCTTCAGTGCGGCGATCCAGATCGGAATAGCCTCGCGCACCGGCGGCGCGGTCAGCATCATTTCGGTCCATTCGGCGTTGAAATATTCGCCGTGGATCGGCTCCATGCCCTTATGGGCATTGGCGTTGACGTAACGCACCACTTTGACCACCTCACGCAGATGCGACAGCAGTTTGCGTTTTGGCTCGCCATAAATCCCGCAGATCGCGCTGTGCAATGATGTGCCCAGCCCCAGGACAAAGCGGCCCTGACTGATGGTGTCCAGCTCCATCGCGGCAAAGGCGGTTTCCACCGGACTGCGGGTGCCCGCCACGGCAATGCCGGTGGATACCTTAAGTGTATCGGTCATCGCCGCCACCGCCGCCATCGGGACAAAGGGCGGGCCATAGATTTGCAGCGAAAAACAGCCTTCAAAGCCAACGGCTTCCATCTGTTTGGCTAATCCGCCCATGATCGGTGCGGGCAAAATGGGCATCACGCCCCACCAGCGCCGCTCGCCGCCGGTTGCGTTGGTCAATTGGCTCATGTGGCGTTATATCCTATGATTTCGCTGCAATCTGCGCTGACATTGTCGCGGTAAGCATAATCCCCCCGCGCCTGTCTTTCGGCCAGCGCCAGCATCAACACGCGGTATTTTTGCCCCGCTTCATCCAGCGGCGAATGCAGATCTTTGCGCTTTTCGGGTTGCATGTAACGGGGGCTTTGCGGGCTGGTCATATAGCTATCCTGCCGCGAAACTTTGTAACTGGCTTTCGGCATCATATAGCGGAACAGATTGGTTTTTTTGACATTATTGGTATTTATCGCATAGTCCAATCTGGTGCGGTCGCGGGTTTCCGGCACACAGGGGTGAAACAATTGCACATTATCGCCGGGGCTGAACCGGCCATAGGCAATCGCTGCATGGCTGCGCAGATAGATACGGATGACCTGACGAACCTGTTGGACATCGGCCTTGACCCCGCCAAAAATCTTCATAATCGGCGCGACCGATTTGTTGACACAGGTGCGCACCATGGTGATGGTCTCACTGTCGTGAAATACCTCGACGGTTTCTTTGTCCATCTTTTCATTGCCCACGACATCGGCATGCAGAAAATCGGCATGGGTCAGATCAATCAGATTTTCCAAACTGAGCGGAGCAGTGCAATCAAACCGCACCGTGCCCAGCATATGCAGCGGCAAACCCCCATCTTCGGGCAGATAGGGTAGGCTGGGGATATGTTCGGGTGCGGCATGGGCCGGATTGCCAAACCAGCACCAGACATAGCCGTATTTTTCGATCACCGGATAGCGCCCCGCCGCATTGGTATATTCACTGTCGCCGCCGCTCAGCCCCTCATTGGGATGATAGGGTGACGCCACCGCTATGCCGCCGTCGCGCCACAGGAAATAGGGCTGGGAATAAATGGCGCGGCGCACCGGCTGGTCGGTTACAGCAAAGCTGTGCGCCAATGGGAACCACGCATCTTTCAACACAATATCATGCGGCACCCAAGCATTGACCTTGGCGGCAAATTCACGCGGGTCAGCGGGGATCGGGTCGATCATATCATCGGTGGTTACGGCATCATTCATATCAAGCATGTTCACCTTCTCCTGTGATTTGCTCTGGGGGTGTTTGCCCCGTTCGGGTCGAAATTTCATGGCGTAATGTCGCCGCATGGATTGATGCGGAAGGTTTTAAGATCCGCAATGCAGCCCCATCAATAGTGCTGTGCAGGGTCAGCGGTGCGCCCATTGCCAGCAATTTTGCCCGCACACCCGGGCGACTATCTGCCAGCTTTGCCCGCCAGCGAATCTGCGTCACCCCTCTTGCGGCAGGGACCGGGGCCAGCGTCGCCATCAGCAGCGGATGAAATCCCGCATCGCGCAATTGCAAATCGCATTCCCCCGTCACAGGATCGGTGGCGATGCGCAGCGTAATCGGGAAATCTGAACTAAATGGCGCGGGCCAATGCAGCCCCGACCATTGACAGGCACGTTCCAAAACCAGCTTGCCATCCTGTTCGGCCAGCTCGGCCAGCAAATAGGGGGTGAAATCCACCCCGCGCATAGACAAAACCAAAGCCGGATCATCAAACAGCGCATTGATATAATGGGCATGGTCCAGTGCAACTTGGGTGGTGCCAGACAAAGGCATTACCTCGGCGGACGGGGATGGTGCGGGGGTTTGGGCATCACGGCACACCCGCACAAAACCACCAGTTTCGGCCACTGCAAAGGGAATCGCCCGATATAATTTGGGAAATTTTGCCTCGCTTTTCAGATTGGGAATATCTTTCAGATGGCCGGTCGCGCCATCATAGGTCCAGCCGTGATAGCCGCATTGGATCATGCCATTGCCCAGCACACAGCCCAACGACAATGGTGTGCGGCGATGCGGACAGCGATCTTCCAACGCCCGCACCGCGCCCTGATGATCGCGCCATAAAACAATCGGCTGATCCGCCAAATCGACATTGATCGGCTTGGCGGATGTCACTTCTTCGGATCGGGCAACCGCCCACCATGCTTCAGCCATAAAACAGCTCCGCTATATTGTGACGGTACTGTGCCGCCTTGTCTGGGTCGATACCAAATTGCGGCACCACTGGGGTAATCGAATCGGCAAAGGCCGCCCGTTCGGCCACTTGGGCGCGAACCTCGTCTGGTGATCCCAGAATGGTTATCGCGCAAACCATCTCATCGGGACAGGCGCGGGCCATGGCGGCGTAATCCTGTGCCGCAAAGGCGGCCTGAATCGCCAAGGCCTCGCTGCCAAAGCCAATTTCGGCAAAATAGCGCAAATATTGCGGCGATTGGGTGTAAAAAGCGATATTGGCACGGGCATCGGCAATCGCTTCGGCACGGTTCGGGTTAATCACGGTGAAAATCATCAAATTCACATCGACATCGCCGCGTGTTCGTCCCGTCTTTTCCAGCCCAGCCTTCAGTGATTGCCCCACCCGATCGCGCAGCCAGCCGGTGGTCCATAGCGGATGCCCCAGCAAGCCATCAGCAATCGCTCCAGCCTGAATGCAGGCCTTTTCAAATACCGCAGGCAGATAGACCGGAATGGCCCTGCGCCGCGCCGGACGGGTCAGTCGGAAATGCGACAGGTCGAGCGTGTGGAATGCACCCTCCAACCGCTGCAATTCGCCGGTATGCCCTTTGGCAATCACCTTGCGCACCTGCTCCACCACTTCGCGCATATGCGCCAGTGGCTTGCCATAGGCCATGCCAAAACTGCCCTCGATCTGGCTTTGCGCACTTGACCCCAGCCCCAACACCGCACGGCCATCGCTGATATGGTCGAGATCAATCGCGCTGCAAGCGGTTTCCAGCGGGCTGCGGGTAAAGGCCAAAGCAATGCCGGTGCCCAGCTTGATCCGTTTGGTCACCGCCGCTGCCGCCGCCAATACGGTAAAGGGTGCGCCAAATATCTGCGGCGCCCAGACGCCCTCTACCCCAGCCGCTTCCCAGCCCTGCACCAATGGCACAAGTTCACTGGCGGGCAGCACGGGCAGTTCAGCCCAAACGGGTTTGGCGGCGCGCAAGCCTCAATCTTCCTTGGCAATGGTCACGGTCATGCCGTCCATATCATCACTGATTGCTATCTGGCACGACAGGCGGCTGTTGGCGGAGCGGTGATCCGAACTGTCCAGCAAATCATTCTCATCGTCGCTCATCATGGGCAATTTGGCCGCGAAAACCTCATCCACAATCACATGGCAGGTGGCGCAAGAGCAGCACCCGCCGCACAGCGCCAGCAATTCATCAACCCCCGCATCGCGGATCAGCTCCATCAGCGATTGGCCGATTTTGCCGTCAATAGCCCGGCTGCTGCCATCGCGGTTAATCACATGAATTGTCGTCACACATCGTCTCCTAAAATGGCTTATTTCACTTCGCGTTCGACTGGGAAGTGGTTGAAATAAAATTCAAAGTCTTGGCGAATACCATCGGCGGTGATGCCGAAATCACGTTCCAGATTAAACACCACCCGCCCCTTTACACCGGGGTCATGGTCGGCATGATATTGGTGCAATGTCGCCAATGTGTCGGCATCCAGCGCCAGCCCCGCCTTGGCGTATATCTCAGTTAAAATCGCATCGGGGTTTTTAATCCATTGGTGAAAATAGACATCCACCGTCTGCTCTGGCGGCAAAATATGATGATCGCGGACACAGCGTTCCAGCAGAATACGGTAACGGTCTATCCAATAGCCCTTAGGCTCTTCGGGATCAGATTTTGTCCGCAATATCCGCGAGGCATAAAGCCACATCGACAAGGTAGAACGGATCGACGCCACCGGATCACGATGGGTGATAACATAGGTGGCATCGGGAAATGTGGCGCGCAGAACCGGCAATTGTTCCATATGCTGTGGGCATTTAATCACCCAGCGATTTGGCCCCTTTAAGAACGTCAGCACCTGCAAGCCCTTTTTCAAATAGGCATAGGTGCCGCTCTGGTCATGGCTTAAATAATAATCGCGCCATTTGGGCACCAAGGCCAGCCATTCCAGCAAATAGGACGAGAAATCCAACGCCTGAAACTCAATATCCTCGCTGACATGATCTGGGGAAAATTCATGCATATATTTGAACAAGGGCATCATCGCGTCTTGCTGTTCCCAACCAGCAGCGGCGCGGATCCAGCGCGGATTGGGGTCATCCGCCGTCGGCGCATCGGCATCGGTGGGCACCGGCGCAGTCGCCTCCCACCATGGCATTGATCGCAGCCGCTGGTCAGCAGACAGCAGCCCCAACAGATGGGTGGTGCCCGAACGCGGCGGTCCCGCCACAATAATCGGCCGGTCAATCACAATGTCCAAAATTTCGGGATGACGGGCGCACAAATCCTCGACCCGCAGCCGGTCAGATGCATAGCGCAGGAACATAGTCCATAAGGCCGCATGGGAAATCGGGCTTAGGAAGCTGTCCTCCTTGACGCATTGGCACCACAGCTCCAACCGCTCGACAAAATCCATCGCGCCAAAATTGTTGAGGCCGGTTTGGGCCTGCGCCGCGCCCATGATAGCGTCTGCCGAAAAATCAAAACTGACCTGCGCGGCTCCGGCCAAGGCGGCCTGCTGCAATGCGCTCAGCACCGGCGCGCGCATATCGGTGATGTCAAACACCTCGCCCTTCGCCCCAGCCGCCGCCATGCCATTCCCTCCTTAATGTGATGGCACCTAAAGCGGCAGAAAAACCAAGTTTGCCCTACCAAAAGATATGAAGCCTCAAGGCAAGGCGGGTTTAGCCAGCGCATGAAAATACAAGTCTGTTTGAGGATACACGCGCCACATGGCCGAAAATCTGTTTGATCTTACCGGCAAAGTATCGCTCATAACCGGAGCGAACTCTGGGCTTGGTTTCGGTTTTGCCGAAGGGCTGGCCCGCGCCGGCAGCGATCTGGTGATTTGGGGCCGCCGCGAAGAAGCCAATGAACGGGCCGCCGAAAAACTGCGTGCCTTTGGGGTAAAAGTGCATGCCCAATCGGTCGATGTCGCCGATGAAGCCTCCATTGTCGCCGGTGTGGCCGAGGCAATCAAGGTCATGGGCCGGATTGATACGGTGGTCGCCAATGCCGGAATCGCTAGCCAAAAAGCCTTTATCGACATGGACGCCGCAACCTATCACGCGCTGGTCAACGTCAACCAGCATGGCGTGGTCTTTACCTTGCGCGAAGTGGCGCGGCATATGGTGGAACGCGGTGCCAATGGCGATAGGGGCGGCTCGCTGATCCTCTGTGGCAGTGGCTCGATCTATCAGGGCGTGCCGACCATGACCCATTATGGCGCGGCCAAGGGCGCGTTAAATGCGCTGGCCAAGGGTATCGCCGCCGAACTTGGCCCGCATGGCATCCGCTGCAATGTGATCGCGCCCGGCTTTATCATCACCGAAATGACCATGGCCGATCCGGTGGTTGGCCAGATGATTGCCGATATGGTCGCGGCAAAAGCCCCCATCGGGCGCGCAGGTCAGCCCAATGATCTGTGGGGCGCGGTGGTCTATTTGGCATCCGATCTGTCGCGCTATCACACCGGCGATACGCTGATTGTTGATGGCGGAAAAATCGCAAATAATTGAATAATATCACCTGTTTTTGAGGAGGAGACGTAAGATGGAACCGACAAGTATGACCGTAATGCCGCCGCCGGTGAACACATGGCTTATGGAGACCGGCAGTTTTTATCTATGGCCGCTGATTTTTGTCCTCTGTGCGATCTGGGCGATCCGCAACAAGCGTCTGCCGGTGATGATGCTGTTGCTGCTGGCGGCTTCATCCAGTTTTTGGCAGGAATTTTTTGGCGATTGGGGCGCTTATCTGTCGTGGAATCCGGCCTTTGCCCGCCTGCCACTGTGGGGCGAAATGGCCTATACCACGCCGGTCAAACCTGTGTTTATTCCGCTCAGCTGGGGTTGGTGGTTTGCCCTGTCGATCACCCCGCTGTTGATGCTGACGCTGTGGTTATCGCGCAAGTTTCCGGCATTATCGGTCAATTGGTGGGCATTTATCACGGTTTTCCCGCTCTATTCGGCCTATGAACTCTATGCCGAGGGCAATGCCGTGGCGGCAAGCTGGTGGTCGTATAATGCGGTTATCGGCCCACAATGGACCGCCGCCAATGGCGCGGGCATGTCGATCATCTGGCCGGTTATTCTGGCGCTATGGGCGATGTGGGTGGTTATCCTGCTGGCCAAGAAGGATGCAGACGGCTTGTGGTGGCATGAACGCAAGCTGGGCCTGATCGCAGGGTCTGGCTGGGGCTATGAAGCCAAACGGCTGGGCGCGTTTATCGTGATGTTTCAGGTCACCTGCTTTCTGGTCGTTACCCTGCCGCCGATCGTCGCCCGATTGATGTTCGGTGGGCCAAGCGTGCTGGTTCCTTAAGGGAGTATCTGATGTTTCCACGCCCCCATGCCCGGCACAGCCAGATAGCCTATGTCACCAATGATCTGGACCGGGCGATGGCGGTGTGGCGCGATCAATTCGATGTTCCGGCGTTTCATGTCTTTACCAATGACATGCCGGGGCTGGAATCGTCGCATCCCTATCCGTTGAAAATCGCGCTGGCGCATGTCGGGGGCACGGAAATTGAACTGATCGAACCCCTGCATGGTTCGGCACCGCTACATGCCGAACCACTGCCGGCGGATGGCAGCTTTGCTATGTGTTTCCATCATGTCGCGATGCGAATTACCGGCAGTCTGGAGGATTATGAGGCGCATATGGCCTCGCTTGATCCCGTCCAGCATCCGGTGGTGTGGTCGGGGGCATTTGCCGATATGATGCGTTATGCCTATACTGATGAGCGCCGCAGTTTGGGCCATTATGTCGAGCATGTGTGGTTTGATGATGGCTTTTACGCGCAAATGGCTGCGGCTATTCCCTCCTATCCGGCCCGCTGAATATCATGCCTGCACATACACTCAATTTTCGTGATCTTGGCGGGATTCCAGCCATTGGCGGCAGCATCCGCAAAAATGTAATCTATCGCAGCGAAGGCCCGCGCAATTTCTTGCCGCATCATCTGGATGTGCTCCAATCTATTGGCTTTCGCGCCATCGTCGATCTGCGCTCGGCGGGTGAGCGGGCCGACGCCCCGCATCAATGGCATGGGCCGGATTGCCGCTGGTTGGAATTGGATGTGAATGCCGATTTGCGGGTGTTCGGGCACGAAGGCCGCGAAAGGCTGATCGTCGGCCCAGACCCCGAAATTGCTATCGCCACCATGGTTGAAACCTACCGCGAGATTGTCGGTTCGCTGGTGCCGCATTGGCCGGTCATCGCCGAGGTTCTGCTGGCGGGCGATCTGCCGATGCTGCTCAATTGCACGGCGGGCAAAGACCGCACCGGCGTGGCGATTGCGCTGCTGTTGGAAATACTCGGGGTTGCGCGTGATGTCATCATCAAGGATTATCTGCGCTCGCAAATTTTCACCAATAATCTCATGTGTGCGGGCGAGGTAGAGCCGGGGATGATGGCCAGCTTTGGCTTTATGCCCAGCCCCGGTCAGATCGACGCGCTGATAGGCGTGCGCAAAGATTATCTGGCCGCCGCATGGGATGAAATCGCGCAGCATTGGATGGACGTGCCACAATATTTCGCAGCAGCCGGGGTGGATGATAAGGCGCAGCGCCAGATCCGGGCCGTGCTGATAGATTACCAGTCTTAAACAAAGGAAAATACCCATGAAAACAGGTGGAGTTATCGGGCTTGGCGGCATTGGCGGCGGGGTTGCCCAATGCCTGCAACGTGCCGGGCAATTGACCGCAATTTATGATGTGCGCAGCGACGCCGCCGCCAATGTCCCCGGCGCACCGCCCATGTCGCCCACCCCGCGTGATCTGGCGGCAGCGTCGGATTGCGTGCTGATCGCGGTGCTGAACGGCGCGCAGACCATTGCCGTGCTTGATGGGCCAGATGGCGTGCTGGCAGCGGGCAAAACTGGGCAAATGGTCATCCTGCTGTCCACCATCGCCATGGCTGATTTGGAAACTGCGCAAAAACTCTGCGCCGCCGCTGGTGTCACCATTTTGGATTGCGGCGTCACCAATGGGCCAAAATCGGGCCAAAATGGCTTAATCTGCATGGCGGGTGGCAGCGATGCCGATTTGGCCACTGCTAAGCCGATTTTCGATGGCTTTGCCCAACAAGTCATCCATATGGGCGGCCCGGGTGCGGGCATGGCGGCAAAAATCGCCCGCAACACCACCTATTTCGGCTGTATGCGGGCGGGATATGAAGGCGCGGTTATCGCACGCAATTACGGCGTCAGCCTCGATCAATTGACCATGGCATTGGCTGGCGATCCCAATTCAGGCGGCGGGTTAGAAGGCGCATTGTCGATGGTCAAACGTCCTGATCCAGTGGGCGATCCCGCCGAGACCAAGCTACGCGAATATTTCCAAATGTTGATGCTCAAAGATCTTGAAGTTGCGGTTGCTGAAGCCGCCCGTTTTGGGGCGCGGTTGCCGATGGTTGAACTAATTATGAAAAATGCGCAGTCCACATCAGGGCTGGAATATCCACTAGGTCAGCCGATTTAAGCGTAGCACAGCATTTTCAGGAGAGATGAAATGAGTGATAAAAACTGGGAAAGAGGCCTTGAAGTGTTCGACGCGGTCTATGGGCCGGGCACGTCAGCGATGGTTGCGCCGTTCAAGGACTCGCCGTTCAATCAAGAGATTGTCGGCAATCAATTTGCCAATTTATGGGGTAATGGCGCCTTCACCATCCGCGAAAAACGGCTGATGGTATTGGGTGCCACCGCCATGCTGGGGCGGCAGGATTTGGTTGAAATTCAGATGACCGGCGCGCTGGTCAATGGTGAATTTACCGATGAACAATTGGAGCAAATCCCGCTGTTTCTGCTGTTCTATGCTGGGGCGGGCAATTGCACCGCGCTGTTTCGGGGGATTGAAGCGGCCAAAGCCCGTTTTGCAGCGATGCAGAAGGACAGCTGATCATGCGCGAACTCGCCCGCTTGCCGCTTGATAAAGCCGGTTTTGCCGCCAAATATGGGCCATGGGCGGTCATCGCCGGGGCATCAGAGGGCACGGGCGAATGTTATGCACGGGCATTGGCGGGGATGGGGTTGAACCTTGTCCTCGTCTCGCGCCGCCTGCCTGCACTGACGGCATTGGGCGAGGCGCTGAGGGCCGAATTTGGCATAGAGTTTCGTGCCATAGCGCAAGATTTAACCGAAGATGGCGCGGGGCTTAACATTGTCGCAGCGGCAGCGGGGCTTGATGTTGGGCTGTATATTTCCAACGCCGGGGCTGATGGTTTCGCCAGCTTTTTCGAAGACAACACCCAAGCCGCGCACCGGTTGGTGCGGATGAATATCTCAACCCTGATTGATGCCGCCAATGGCTTTGGCAAGGGTTTTCTCGCAAGAGGTAAGGGCGGGATCATCGTCATGGCATCGGGCGCGGGGCTGGGTGGTCAGCCCAATTTGGTGCTGTATTCGGCGACCAAGGCGTTCGAGATTAATTTCGCCGAGTCTTTATGGGCCGAATATCATGAACGCGGAATCGATATTATCGGTATTGCCGCGCCGATCATGCATACTCCCACGCTGTTGCGGATGGTGCCCGAAGGTTTTGACGTGTCGGATGTCTATGACCCCGCTGATGTCACCCATAATGCGCTGGCGGGGTTGCTGGCGGGTGAGCCTTTGCAGATCATCCCCGATGGGCCGGGCCAAGAAAAACAACCACAGGTGCTGGCCGATCGCAAGGCGCGGCTGGTTGGCTTTGTCGAATTTAATAAGCAATTTACAGGAGGCTGAAGGGCGATGACAAGACTTGCGGGTAAAATAGCCATCGTCACCGGCGGCGGCGGCGGAATTGGTTCAGCTGTGGTTCGGCGTTTTGTCTCCGAAGGGGCGAAAGTGGCGATTGCCGATGTGTTTATGGCTTCCGCCCAAGCCGTGGCCGCCCCCTTGGGCGATGCGGTGCTGGCGGTGCAATGTGATGTTGCCGATCCCGCCTCGGTTCAGGCGATGGTGGAACAGACCGTTAGCCATTTCGGGCGGCTGGATATTTTGCACAACAATGCGGCGATGACCGATCCGGTCAAAAGCCCGCTGGATACCGATGCCGTGACCATTCCCATTGAAATCTGGGATGAGATTATCGACGTCAATCTGCGCGGCTATTTGCTGGGTTGCAAATATGCCATCCCACATATGATCGCGGGCGGCGGCGGGTCAATCATCAACACCGCATCCAACAGCGGCACAGCGGGCGATCTGGCGCGCATCGCCTATGGTGCGTCCAAGGGCGCGATTATCACCATGAGCAAATATATCGCCACCCAGCATGGCAAACAGAATATCCGTTGCAATTCGGTGGCCCCCGGCGTGGTGCTGACCGAAGCTCTCAACGCCACGGTGCCGGGGTTGGCCGACATCATCAAACGCCATATTTTAACCCCCGAATTCGGCGTGCCCGATGACATAGCCGCGCTGGTGGCCTTTCTCGCCTCGGATGAAAGCCGTTATATCACCGGCGAGAATATCTCGATTTCCGGCGGCGGCCTGTCGCACCAACCGCATTATGCCGATTTGCTCGATTTCATGGCGAAAGCGATGGCATGAGCGCGCTGACTGTCGC
>JBEAOQ010000387.1:0-3258 GCA_041164845.1 Pseudomonadota bacterium
CGAGCCAGCCGCCATGGCCCCACCGATTGATCCGCAGCGTGTTGAATTTATCGAATTTGCTGCCAGCCATGAAGAAGCGGCAGATTTCGGGCGCTATTTCTCGGCGTTGGGTTTTGCTCCAGTTGGGCGTCACCGCAGCAAGGACGTGGTGCGCTGGCAACAGGGCCAAATCAATCTTGTGGTCAATTCCGAGCCGGAAGGACTCGCCCATAGTTTCGACATTGTTCATGGCGGCTCGGTTTGCGCTATCGGCTTGGCGGTGGACAATCAGGCAGCGGCCGTTGCCCGATCAGGCGCGCTTGACGTGCAGAACTATCAGCAGACAATCGCGGGTGATGAATGGCAAATTCCCAGCATTCGCGGCGTGGGTGGCAGCCTGATTTATCTGGTCGATAGCGCAACCGCCCCGCAGATGTGGGCGGAAGAATTTCCGCTTGATGCGCAAGCATCGGTGCCAAGAAGCGATCTCATCAGCATCGACCATATTGCCCAGACCATGCAGTATGAGGAATTTCTCAGCTGGCTGCTTTATTACACCACCCTGTTCGACTTCGCCAAAACCCCACAGCTGGAAATCGCTGATCCGATGGGAATCGTCTATAGTCAGGCGGTAGAAAGTCGGAATCGTGCGGTGCGTTTCACGCTCAATGGTTCGATGGCGGCCAATGCGCTAAGCACGCGGTTTATCCAGAATTACTTCGGCGCGGGGGTGCAGCACATCGCTTTTGCCACCAACGACATCTTCGCCGCCGCCGAGCACGCGCGTGATTGCGGCCTGCCGATGCTAGGCATCGGGCCAAATTATTACGCAGAAATTGAAGCGAAATTCGCGCTCGATCCCGCAATGGTTGCGCGGATGGCCAGCCTCAATATTCTGTATGACCGCGATAGCATCGAGCAGGGCGGGGCCGAATATTTCCAGTTTTATAGCCGCGCCGTCGCCAAACGGGTGTTTTTTGAAGTGGTCGAGCGGCGTGGCTATGAAGCCTATGGCGCGGGTAATGCCCAAATTCGCCTCACAGCACAGGCCGCCCATCGCGATCCGACTGATGGGTGAGTTTATGGGTGAGTCCGTCAATCGCCGCCCATGATCGGGCATCAATTGTCTTGGCACGCCGCGCATTCATGCCGCCCAGCGCGACTACCGGCACTTGCGCATGGGCGATCAGGGCGCGGAATTTTATCCGGCCCAATGGTTTGCCGCCGACATGGCTGCCGGTGGGGAATACCGGCGATAGCATGATGCAGCTTGCACGGCATTGCTTGGCGCGGCGCATTTCGCGCAGATTATGCGCGGTCATCAGGCGGATCATAGCCGACCCTTTGGCGATGATTTCGGCGGGGCCATAAATGCCGTCTGCCCCCCATTTGCGCGCCAAATGAGCGGGGCCGGATAGGATGATACTATGGCCATAACGGCGGGCTATCCGCCGAAGGGCCATAAATCTGGCACGGCGTTTGGCGGGCGGCAGATGATAATGCCGGAAAATAAAGCCAGACCCACGCGGTAAATGTGCCAAAATCTGGGCCAATTGTGCATCATTGCGCGCATCGCTGACCAGCCATATGCGGGGCAGATTTTTTGAATCACGGGGGGGCTGGCAATGCGGCATGGCGACGTTATAGAGTGTTTTCGAGTGAGGTGGAACACCGAACGGCTCGCGAAAACACGGTAAACTAAGGAAACAATGTGTTTTCGAGCGGGGTGGAACACCGAACGGCTTGCGAAAACACGGCAAACAGATGATAGCAGCGCATTATGGATCGACCAATATCTCCGCCGCGCCCATTGCCCCGTCTAGGCCAATCTTTGCTGCACCTTGTCCGCGAACGCATGGCGGAATCGGCGCATCTGGCCCGCAGAAGCGCGGCGGATGTCACGCTGATTGCCATCAGCAAAACCCATGATGCCGCCGCAATCCGCCCCCTATTGGCGCAAAGCCAGCGGGTATTTGGCGAAAACCGGGTGCAGGAAGCCGCTGATAAATGGCCTAGCTTACGTGATGAATTTCCAGATGTCCGGCTGCATTTGGTCGGGCAATTGCAATCGAATAAAGCCGAGGATGCAGTGCAGTTGTTTGACTGCATCCATGCGCTTGACCGGCCATCATTGGCGTCGGCACTGGCGCGGGCGATGGACAAATTGGGCCGCCATATCCCCTGTTTTATCCAGGTCAATATCGGCAATGAAGCGCAAAAAGGCGGCTGTCTGGTGGCGGATTTGCCCGCGCTACTGGCCGAAGCCCGCGCCGCCGATCTGCCGCTGGCAGGGCTGATGTGTGTGCCGCCGGTTGGCATTGAATCCGCGCCATTCTTTGCCCTGCTGGCGAAATTGGCGGCGGACAATGGGTTGAGCGGCTTGAGCATGGGGATGAGCGATGATTTCGAAACCGCCATCACTTTGGGGGCGACGCATATCCGTGTCGGCAGCGCCTTGTTTGGGGTGCGAGGATGACCGGATTATTTGCCCCGCATGTGGCTGATTTGGCGGCGTTGAATGGGCGGGATCGGCTGCGCGCTTTGGCCCCGCGTAATGGCATTGATTTTGCTTCGAATGATTATTTGGGGTTGGCCAGTTCCGGCATGTTGGCCGATGCGGCGCGGGCGGCGCTGGATCGCGGGGTGCCGATCGGCTCGGGCGGATCGCGGCTGCTGCGCGGCAATCATCCCGAGCATGAGGCGTTGGAGCATGAGGCGGCGGCATTTTTTGGCAGCGAGGCCGCGCTGTTTTTCCCCACCGGATTTGCCGCCAATTCGGCGCTGTTGGCGACCATGCCCCAGCAAGACGATTTGATTCTGGCCGATAATTTGATCCATGCCTCGATCCATGAAGGGCTGCGTTTAACGCGGGCCACGCATCAATTTTTTGCGCATAATGATCTGGATGCGGCAAAAAATGCCCTGAAAATATGGCGTGATGCGGGCCACAAGGGCCAAATCTGGATCGCGGTGGAATCGCTGTATAGCATGGATGGCGATAGGACACCGCTGGCCGAATTGGCGCAAATTGCCGCCGAATACCAAGCTATTTTACTGGTGGATGAAGCCCATGCCACTGGCGTTTTTGGCCCGGGTGGGCGTGGTCTTGTCGCGGAATTACCGTCACGCGACACTATCATTACCCTACATACTTGCGGCAAGACTCTGGGGGCCGAGGGTGCATTATTATGCGGGCCGAAAGTGATGCGCGATTTTTTGGTCAACCGCGCCAGAGGGCTGATATTTTCTACCGCACCGTCGCCTTTGATGGCGGCGGTG
>JBEAOQ010000388.1:0-3942 GCA_041164845.1 Pseudomonadota bacterium
CGGGCCAAGGTCGGCACGCCGCTGCATGGTGATGGACGGCTGCGGGCGAAATTATCCTTGCCCTTTGCCCTGACCGGCGCACAACAGCGCAGCATTGCCGAGGTGGAAGGCGATATGGCGCAGAGCGCGCCGATGCTGCGATTATTGCAGGGCGATGTTGGCAGCGGCAAAACCGTGGTCGCGCTGTCGGCGATGTTGGTCGCGGTCGAAGGCGGGGCGCAGGCGGCTTTGCTGGCCCCCACCGAAATTTTGGCGCGGCAACATTTTGATACTTTGTCGAAAATGGTTGTACCTTGCGGGTTACAAATCGCTCTGTTGACTGGGCGTGATAAGGGGCGGGCGCGCGAAGCAACTTTGATGGGGCTGGTCGATGGCAGCATCGACATCGTTATCGGCACCCATGCAATTTTTCAGGACGCGGTGGCTTATAAAAATCTGGCGCTGGTGGTGATTGATGAACAGCACCGTTTTGGCGTGGGGCAGCGATTGTTGCTCACCCAAAAAGGCCGCCGCACCCCGCATTGTCTGGCGATGACCGCCACCCCGATTCCGCGCACCCTGACCTTGGCCCAATATGGCGAGATGGATGTGTCGCGGTTGGATGAAATGCCGCCGGGCCGCCAAGCGATTGATACGCGGGTGGTGGCGATTGAGCGGATGGCGGATGTGGTGGGGGCGTTGGCGCGGCATGTTGATTCGGGTGGGCAGGCCTATTGGGTGTGCCCGATGGTGCGCGACAATGAATTGGATGACATCGCCGCCGCCGAGGCACGTTTTGCCGAATTGCAAATGCGTTTTGGTGATGCGGTGGTGTTGGTGCATGGCCAATTGCGGCCCGAAGCCAAGGATGCGGCAATGGCCAAATTTGCCAGCGGGGCGGCGCAGGTTCTGGTGGCGACCACGGTGATCGAGGTCGGGGTCGATGTGCCCAATGCCACGCTGATGGTGATTGAACAGGCCGAGCGGTTTGGTCTGGCCCAGCTGCACCAATTGCGCGGACGGGTCGGGCGCGGCGCGGAAAAATCGACCTGCCTGTTGCTGCGCGGGGCGATGCTTTCGGAAACGGCGCGGGATCGGCTGGCGCTGATGCGCGAAACGCAAGATGGTTTCCGCTTGGCCGAAGAAGATTTGCGGCTGCGCGGCGGCGGCGAATTGCTGGGCACGCGGCAATCGGGCGACGGAGCGTTTCGCGTGGCAACATTGGAGCAAATTCAACGGTTATTGCCGATGGCCTATGATGATGCGCGGCTGTTGATGGAGCGCGATGGCGGGCTGACGGGGGAACGGGGCGAGGCGGCGCGGCTGTTGCTCTATTTGTTTGAACGCGATTGGGGCGTGCAATTGTTAAGGGGGGGGTGATAATTTGCTTGCAAATGTAGCACTAGGTGCTATCATGCATTGTGACTACTGCATCCATCCCACGCGCTTTCAAATCGGCTTGGTTTGCCAAAGCAGCGAAGAAAGCGCGAATTTCAGATGCGGAGTTATGTAAAGCGATTGCGCAGGTGATGGCGGGTCAGGCCGATGATCTGGGCGGCGGTGTATATAAAAAGCGACTGTCGGATAATCAGTATCGTTCGATTATTTTGGCGCGGGGCGGTGATTTTTGGATCTATCAGTATTTATTTGCCAAGCAGGATCGCGCCAATATTGATGATGACGAATTGAAAACCTTGCGTTCAGCGGCGAAGGCTTATGCGGCACTTACCCCCAAACAAGTCGATAATGAAGTGGCTAAGGGAAATTGGCTTGAACTTAACCTTGGAAGTTTGAGATTGGAGGAACGAAAATGAGCAAAATAAATTATAAAAACGACCTCTATGAGTCGATTCACACTTCCATGTCAGCACTTTACAAGGTGGGTGCTATCGACAAAATCACGATGCGCGAATTTGATGCATCCTGCCTTGCGCCTACGGAATTTGCACCAAGCGACATTCAACGCTTACGCGAAGTAAATCATCTGAGCCAGCCGGTGTTCGCACGCTATCTGGGCACCAGCGATTCCACTGTCGAAAAATGGGAAAGCGGGGCAAAGCGGCCAAGTGGTATGGCGTTGAAATTGCTGTCTATTTTGCAAAAACATGGGCTGGGGGTTATGGGTTAATTCACCCCTTCAACCCAATCTCGCGCAATCTTTCTTGCAAATAATCATCTGCTGAAATCGGCACGGGATACATATCAGGCCGATCTGTCGACACACACTCCGGCAAAGTTTCAATCATAAAATCACTGCGCAAATGCAGAAAATAGGGCATTGAATAGCGTGAAAAATTGGCCCGCGCCCCATCGGGATTGCGCACGCGGTGGGTTGTGCTGGGCAGCACATGGTTGGTCAGCCGTTGCAACATATCGCCGATATTCACCGCCAGCGCGCCATTGGGCGGTGACACATTCAGCCACTTTCCATCGCGCCCCAGCAATTCCAGCCCAGCCTCCTCGGCCCCCAACAACAGCGTGATCAGATTGATATCCTCATGCGCGCCCGCCCGGATCGCCCCCGGTTCCGCCCCCGCAATCGGCGGATAATGCAGCAGCCGCATCACCGAATTGCCATCGGCTATCCCCGCCTCAAACCAATCCGTCTCCAACCCCAAATAGACCGCAATCCGCGATAATATCACCGCACCCACCCGGTCAAATTCGGCATAGAGTGGCTGAAAAACCTCGCGGAAACCGGCAATTTGCGTCGGCCACACATTGGGCGGCATCGAACTGGCCAGCGTAGAGCCTTGCGGCAAATCACGCCCCACATGCCAAAATTCTTTCAGATCCTTAAACGCCGCTCCCTTGGCGATTTCGGTGCGAAACGGGGTATAACCGCGTGCGCCGGAAATCCCTGCCACCGCATATTCACGTTTTTCTGCCTCATCCAGCGCGAAAAATTCCGCCGTCAACCGCCAAGCCTCGGCAATCAGCCCCGCATCAATCCCGTGATCGGCGACCAAGGCAAAGCCAAACTTGCGAAAACTTTGCCCAATATCCTCGGAAAATTGCGCAGGATTGGCGGCCAGTGAAAGAACGGGGAGGGCATTCTGGTCCATAGTGGCGTGATCCGATTATTGGCGTTATGAGCATAGCAATAGAATGTTTTTAGGAATGATCCATGAGCAAAATCGACCCCCGTCCAGCCTATTGGCTGATGAAGAGCGAACCCGATGCCTATAGCTGGGATCGATTGGTGGCCGAAGGGGAAGGCACATGGGATGGCGTGCGCAATTATCGGGCGCGCAACAATCTGATGGCGATGGAAGTGGGCGATTTGGCCTTTTTCTATCATTCCAATATCGGGCTGGAAATTGTCGGCATTGCGCAAATTAGCGAATCTGGCCTGAAAGACCCGACCGATGACAGTGGCAGATGGGCGGCGGTCAAGGTCAAGCCGGTGCGGAAGTTAAACCGCGCCATATCGCTGAAAGAGATTAAGGCTGATCCGAAATTGGCGGAAATCGAATTGATTAAACAATCGCGGCTGTCGGTCGCGGCGATTACGGCGGCGGAATGGGATTATATTGTCGGGTTGTCGGAGGTTTAGATTTACCGCTGCGAATGTCCCATTCCGACACAGGCCAGATTAACCATTTATTAGCGTTTGAGGCCCGCGCTTGCCTAGGGTAAAACGCCCCTATGAGAAGATCCCTAGTCCAAGGCGATGACGCCGCCCGCCACCCTTTCCTGAAACAATTGCCGCGCCACGTGCGGGCGGGTCTCGGGCTGGATCCAGTGCGCAAACGCAATCATATTGCGCTGCGTGATTTTTTGAACGCTGGGAAATATGCGCTGTGTTTCAATTTCCGTCGGATCAGGCGTGATGGCAAAGTGACCATGCAGGACGCCAAGGATTTCCTACTGGCCTATTGCGCCTGTTTCGTCGCGGTTTCAGCGTTTATAGCGTAACCAGACTCCTCCCCCTTGAGGGGGAGGTTGGGAGGGGTGGCCCAC
>JBEAOQ010000389.1:0-4351 GCA_041164845.1 Pseudomonadota bacterium
AGCCGCCGATGCCGATGCCGTTGATAAAAATTTGTGGAACGGTGCGGGCTTCGGGGGCGCGGGCGACCATTTCTGCGCGGGGCGCACCGCCCATTGATACGTCGAATTCTTGAAATTCTACGCCTTTGTTGTTGAACAATGCCTTGGCGCGGGTGCAATAGGGGCAATCCCATTTGGTATAGATTTCGATGAGAGCCATGCGATATTTGATCCTGTTTGGGTCTTGAAATACGGCTGTGCTACCATATCTTGACCTGTGTGTCATGGCCCGTTTGGGGATGACATACGGAGACGACAGACCCCACCAAAGTCTGACAGACCCCACCAAAGTCTGACAGACCCCACCCCTAACCCCTCCCCTAAAGGGGAGGGGGACTGACACCGAGGTGCCATTTTGGGCCTCATATCTGAAAATTGCTCACTGGAGGATTACATATGAACCGTTTGGATTTTGCCCCCTTTTCCCGCAGCACGGTTGGCTTTGACCGCCTGTTTGATTTGCTGGAAAACCACGCCCGTGCAGGAAGCTCTGGCGATAATTTCCCCCCGTTTAACATCGAACGCCGCAGCGAAGATGGCTATCGGATTACGCTGGCGGTGGCCGGATTTAAGTCCAAGGATTTGGATATTACCGCCCAGCAAAATTTGCTGACCGTGATTGGCAAGAAGCCTGTCCTGAGCGGCGTCGAAGGGGGTGATGAGGCAGCGGCAACTGGAACGGCGGGCCAATTTCTGCATGTTGGCATCGCTCAGCGCGGCTTTGAGCGGCGTTTTGAGCTGGCCGATTTTGTCCGCGTAGACCATGCCGCGCTGGAAGATGGGCTGTTGATTATTGACCTGATCCGCGAAGTGCCCGAAGCGATGAAGCCCAAGAAAATTGCGATTGGCGCGGGTGTGCCGTCGGAATTGCGGATTGTCGAAGGCGGGGCTGGCGCGGCGGATGCGGCTTAATTTGCAGACTGCCCCTCCGTCAGCCGCTACGCGGCTGCCACCTCCCCATTTGGCTGCGCAAAATGGGGAGGATCTATTCCCCATAAAAAATGCCCCAATAAAAAATGAGGGTGAGGCCCGAAAGCCCCACCCTCGCGGCGTTTGCACACCGCCAAATTCCGAAATGGTCGTCCGGGTCGCAGAAGACGGCCAAGCCGGAATAAGAACATTTATACTGCGCTAAACACATGGTCGGTGATAGCTATCACAAAGTCCATTCATCTGCCGTTCAGGCGCATATATAATCTCAATCGGTAAACTTTATATTGATTTTGAAGCCATTGAACAGGGGTTGTCGATAATAAATGTGAACTTATACCAACCTCGCTTGGCGTAACGTCGCGGCGATAAAACCGGCAAATAAGGGATGCGGATCAAAAGGCCGACTTTTTAATTCGGGATGAAATTGCACCCCAACAAACCACGGATGATCGGGCCTTTCGACAATTTCTGGCAGTAACCCATCGGGCGACATGCCGGAAAACACCAGCCCACCCGCCTCCAACCGTTCCCGATAGGCGACATTGACCTCATAGCGGTGGCGGTGGCGTTCGGATATTTGGGTTGCGCCGTATAGGGCGGCGACATGGCTGTTGCCCGCCAGTGTGGCATCATAAGCGCCCAGCCGCATGGTGCCGCCCAGATCGCCGCCCGCGCTGCGTGTTTCCAGCCCTTCGGCGGTCATCCATTCGGTGATAACCCCCACCACCGGCTCGGTCGTTTCGCCAAATTCTGTCGAGGAAGCACCGGCAATTCCGGCGGTATTGCGCGCCGCTTCGATGCAGGCCATCTGCATCCCCAAGCAAATGCCGAAAAATGGCACGCCGCGTTCGCGGGCAAAGCGCACGCTGGCAATTTTGCCCTCGGTGCCGCGTTCACCAAAGCCGCCCGGCACCAAAATGCCATGCATTGGTTCCAATTGGGCGGCGATCTCATCATCGCCCTGTTCGAAAATTTCGGCATCAATCCAGCGGATATGCACCTTGACCCGATTGGCCATGCCGCCATGAACCAATGCCTCATTCAGCGATTTATAGGCGTCTTGCAGGCCGACATATTTGCCAACCACGCCGATGGTCACTTCGCCTTCGGGATGTTGATACCGGTCCATAATATCAACCCAGCGCGACAATTCGGGCGCGGGGCCGGACAGACCAAAATGGCGCAAAACCTCGGCATCCAGCCCTTCGGCATGATATTGCAGCGGCACCGCATAGATGCTGCTGGCATCCAGCGCCGGGATCACCGCCTCTTTGCGGACATTGCAAAACTGGGCGATTTTGGCGCGTTCATTGTCGGGCAAGGGATGTTCGCAGCGGCACAGCAAAATATCCGGCTGCACCCCAAGGCTGGTCAGTTCACGCACCGAATGTTGCGTCGGTTTGGTTTTCAGTTCCCCAGCCGCCGCAATATAAGGCACCAGCGTGACATGCACCGAACAGGTGTGATCGCGGCCCAATTCATTGCGCAATTGCCGCAAGGCTTCGATAAACGGCAGGCTTTCGATATCGCCCACCGTGCCGCCGATTTCGCACAGGACAAAATCGAGGTCATCAACCGCATCCAGCGCGAAATTTTTGATCGCATCGGTGACATGGGGGATGACCTGCACCGTCGCCCCCAGATAATCGCCGCGCCGTTCCTTGGCGATGATCGTCTGATAGATGCGGCCAGAGGTGATATTATCCGATTGCCGCGCCGAAACGCCGGTAAACCGTTCATAATGCCCCAGATCAAGGTCAGTTTCCGCGCCATCATCGGTGACGTAAACCTCGCCATGTTGATAGGGGCTCATCGTCCCCGGATCGACATTGAGATAGGGGTCAAATTTGCGAATCCGCACAGAATAACCGCGCGATTGCAGCAAAGCAGCCAAGCTGGCCGCCATTAAACCTTTGCCAAGCGAGGAAACCACGCCGCCGGTGATAAAAATGAACCGCGTCATGGGAGACGAGCCTTAAGCCAGTTTGAGGGGATTGCGCAAGCGGGCATCGCGCCGCAATCGGCGCAATCCACAGTTGTGTCGATTTTGCCGGATTATTTCTTGCCAGATTATTTTTTAGCTGCACCGGCCAGTGGGTCAACCGGCGCAGGGGCAACCGGCTGAACCGGTGTGACGGGAGCCGCAACCGCAGGCGCAGCGCGGTTTAGCGTGGTATCTACATTGGCCGCAGAACCAGCTTTGACCGCCAGAGCCGCGAGAATAATGCTCATTATCACAAACAAAGTGGCCAAAATTGCGGTGGCCCGCGACAGAAAATCTGCCGCGCCGCGTGCCGACATCAGCCCCGCTGGGGAGCCGCCGACTCCCAAGCCGCCGCCTTCGCTTTTTTGCATGAGAATCACCCCGACCAAGGCTGCGCCAATCAGCGCCTGAACTACGGTGAGGAAGATAAACATGGGTGCGGCCTTTATCGGATGGTCTGATTGACGGCCATTTAGGCGCGGTTGGGCAAAAGCGCAAGATGGTGAAGAAACTGCTTGATTGGTTTACAACGGCAGACCCCACCCTCTAGCCCCCTCGCCTAAAGGCGATGGGGCTTTTAATCTTCCAACAGCATGGCTGCCGCATTGATGATCGCCGCAAAACTCTCGGCGGACAGGCTGGCCCCGCCGACCAATGCCCCAGACACTTCGTCCGCCGCCAGCAATTCTGCGGCATTGGCGGCATTGACCGAACCGCCATACAAAATGCGAACGCCCGCCCCGGCATCGCCATAAACCGCGATCAGTTTGGCGCGAATCGCGCGGTGCATCGCCCCGACATCATCGACCAAGGGCACACGGCCAGTGCCAATGGCCCAGACCGGTTCATAGGCAATGGATAATTTTTCCGCCGCGCCGTCACTTTGCGGCAAGGATCCATCGAGCTGGGCCGCGACCACCAATTCGGCCTGACCCGAATCGCGCTGCACCTCGGTTTCGCCGACGCAGAGGATCACCGACAAATCAGCCGCAAGCGCGGATTCGGCCTTGGCACGGATCAGTGCATCGCTTTCGCCATGCAGGGCGCGGCGTTCGCTGTGGCCTAGAATAGTGAAGCTGGCCCCGCTATCGGCCAACAAAGTGGCGGAAACATCGCCGGTAAAAGCGCCGCTGCTGGCGGTGTGGCAATCTTGGCCGCCGACGGAAATGTCGGTTGCGGCTTCGGCCATGACGCCGATCAAAGTGGCTGGCGGGGCAAGACCCACCTCGACCGCTGGATAGCGGGCCGCAGCCCGGTCAATCGCCCGTGCTTCGCTGAGTTGGGCACGGGTGCCGTTCATTTTCCAATTACCGACAATGTAAGGGCGTAACGCCATAAAATTCCTGTATATTGTTTTAGAGTATGTGATGAAATTAAGGTGATAAATGGCCTTAA
>JBEAOQ010000390.1:0-4160 GCA_041164845.1 Pseudomonadota bacterium
TGATGACTATGCTGGCTGATTTGGCCACAACAATCCGTGCCAATTTCACCCCCTCGGCTTGGTTGATTATCGAGCAAGACGAGATTGTCGGTTTGATCTCATTGGTGGTGCCCATCGCTGACCGCACCATCAAAATCGGCTATGGCGTTGCTCCGACGCGGGAAAAGCGTGGTGCCACCAGCCGTGCGTTGCGTGATTTGCTGGAATGGGCGCGGCTTGACCCCCGCATTGATACTGTCACCGCCGAAACCAGCCAGACCAATCTCGCATCGCAGCGGGTGTTGGAAAAGAATGGCTTTGCCCGCAGCGGAACGCGCCATGATGATGAAGATGGCGACTTGATTATCTGGGCCGTTGCTGTGTAATTTCGCCAAATCCCAAGCCGACAAAATAGGACATCCAATGACCGCCTCCCCCCGCGCCTCCTCCCCTCCCGATGGCAAGCTCGCCTATCGCTGCCTCACCGGCAAAGACGACCACGCTTTTTGTGAACGGGTCACGCAAGCCTTGGCCGATGGTTGGGTTCTCCACGGCTCACCATCCATTACCTTTAATCCCGAAGCGGGATATTGCGTCGTGGCCCAAGCGGTAATTTGGCCGAGTGCCATCAAATAGCAGCTGAATTCATTAAGTTTGTTTTAAGTATTGACCCAGAATGTTGCGAAAATAGCACAGGTTTCTAGCATTGTGGCCCCGGCAACAATCGGCGGTTGTGCGCTGCACCATTTCTTGTTAGCCACTCCCCAGCCGATGTATCCCGCTCATCCGAAGCGGGGGCAAAGGCCGCAGGAAGGAACCCTGAAAGCACTTAGAAAGGGCTCCTTATGAATAATAAATTCCTCACCGCCGCCGCTGTTGTGGCGTTTGGTTTCACCGCACAAGCGGCATCTGCCGCTGATGCACCCGCATCCGATTTCACCGTAACCGGCAGCGCCGCGATTGTATCGCAATATAAATTCCGTGGCTTGACCCAATCGGACAGCAAGCCAGCTGTTCAAGCCGCCATCACCCTCAGCCATACCTCTGGCTTTTATGTCTCCATGTGGGGTTCCAGCGGCGCATCCAGCCGGGTCGGGCCAAAAACCACCTATGCCAGCCCCAATGAAGGCAGCGAAATCGACATTTACGGCGGTTATACCCATGCCATTGGCAAGACCGGTATCACCTTTGACGGCGGTGTCTATGGCTATATTTACCCCAATGTGTCGAACTACAATCTCTACGAAGTCTATGCTTCGTTGAGCAAAGCCTATGGCCCCGTCACCGCCAAGGTCGGCGTCAACTGGGCACCAAAGCAAAATTATTTCACCTTGGCTGGCACCGCCACCAAATATAATATGTATGAATATCTGTCGCTGGCCTACACCCCAGCCAGCGCACCGGTCACAGTGCATGGTTATGTCGGCCACACCGGCGGCGGCTTGAACTTTGTAAAGCAATATATTGATTACAACGTCGGCGTTTCCTACAAGTGGAAAATGTTGACGCTTGATCTGTCGGCTGTTGGCACCAATATCAGCAAAAGCGATGTCGCCAAGTCAACCGGCCTTGCTTGGAGCACTGCTGCAGGTTCGTATGCCAACACCAGCACCTATCGTTATGGCAAATTTGCACCGGTGCTGTCGTTAACCGCCAGCTTCTAATTGATTTAATTTGAAATCAGCGGGGGCCGAAAATCTACATAGATTTTCGGCCCTTTGCCGATCCGGAAATGCCAATCTGATTGGGCTTTGTTTACCCTAACACATCCGCCACTGGCACATAATCATAGCCCAATTCCCGTGCCACCGCTTCATAGGTCAGCTGGCCATCATGCACATTCAGCCCATTGGCCAGATGCGGATTGGCCTTTAACGCCGCCTTCCAGCCCATATCGGCGATTTTCAGCGCATGGGGCAGCGTGACATTGTTCAGCGCATAGGTGCTGGTTCGCGCCACTGCACCGGGCATATTGGCCACGCAATAATGAACAATGCCATCGACGATAAAGGTTGGGTCAGCATGGGTGGTGGCGCGGCTGGTCTCAAAACAGCCGCCTTGGTCAATCGCCACATCGACCAATACCGCCCCGGGTTTCATCAACGACAACATATCGCGCGTCACCAATTTTGGCGCAGCAGCCCCAGGCACCAACACCGCGCCGATCACCAATTCGGCCTGTGCGACCATCTGTTCAATGGTTGCGCGATTGGAAAAACGGGTTTTGGCGCGGCTTTCAAAATGGATACCCAGTTTTTCCAACACTTCGGGATCACGATCAAGAATGGTGACATCCGCGCCCAGTCCCACCGCCATTTGCGCGGCGTTAAAGCCGACCACCCCGCCGCCAATCACCAGCACACGGCCCGGTAACACCCCCGGCACCCCGCCCAATAACACCCCGCGCCCGCCATTGGCCTTTTCCAACGCGGTTGCTCCTGCTTGGATAGACATCCGCCCCGCCACTTGGCTCATCGGCTTTAGCAGCGGCAAAGTGTTGCCCGCGCCGGTGACGGTTTCATAAGCAATCGCGGTAACGCCCGATTTTAACAGATCGGCGGTCTGTTCGGGGTCGGGGGCCAGATGAAGATAGGTGTATAGAATTTGCCCACGCCGCAATTGGGCACGTTCGGCAGGTTGGGGTTCCTTGACCTTGACCACCATTTCACATTCCGCAAAAATGACGGCGGCGTTCAATTTGATGACCGCGCCCGATTCCTCATAATCCCGGTCAGACGCGCCAATCCCGGCACCCGCGCCGGTTTCCACCCAAACCTCATGCCCATGATGCACCAATTCCCGCGCAGATTCCGGCGTCAAACCAACGCGGTATTCATGGTTCTTAATTTCACGGACTGTGCCAACACGCATGGGAGGTCTCCTTGATTTCAACTGTTATCGTGGCAGCCAGCTAGGGGCAATAATCAATCCACCAGTGTGATTTCGAGTGAAATAGAACATTTCACGACTCGAAAATTACAGCAAAACAAATAGCTAGGCCCTGATTCTGATTCAATCATAAAGAAACAGGGTCTAGCCTATGCCGATAGAACCGCAGTGCCAGTCCGATTCCTGTGCCAACCGCAATCGCAATGGTCAAATCGACCAACACGGTCAATGCGGCGGTGAGCACCAGCAGCGCCAGATCAGCGCGCGGCAGACGCATACGTTCGCTCCAGCGTTTAGGTTCCGACATTTTCCATGCGGTTAGCAATAATAACGCAGCAAGACTGGGTAAAACGAGGTGTCCAGCCACCCCACCGGCCAGCGCGACTAAGCCCCAAATGGCCAGCGAATGGACTATACCGGCCACCGGAGTGCGGCCGCCAGCGGCCACATTGGTAGCAGTGCGGGCGATAGCGCCCGTAGCCGGTATCCCGCCAAACAGGGCCGAGGCAAAATTAGCCACGCCCTGCGCCATCAATTCGGCACCGTGGCGGTGTTTTGCGCCAATCATCCGGTCAGCCACTACCGCCGACAGCAGCGATTCAATCCCCGCCAGAAACGCGATGGCAAAAGCCGATGGTGCCAGATCAATCAACAATACCAGTGTTGGCTGGGGCAATTTGGGCCAAGCCATGCCCGAACCCAGCTGCCCATAGCTACCCGCAACGGTGGTGATACTCTGCCCAGACAGCGCGGCACCGATGGACACCGCCGCCAGCACAAACAGCGGTGACGGTAGCTTGGGCCAGCGCCAGCGTAAGACGGCAATCGCCACCAGCGTGACCAGCCCGCACAAAGTGGCGGCAAGGTTGATGGTGTCATGGGCGGCCCATAGCACCTCGATCTTTTGCAGAAAATCCGCTGGAAGTGGCGCAGTGTGCAGCCCGAGAAAATCACGCAGCTGGCTGGTGGCAATGACAATCGCAATACCGATGGTGAAGCCGTCAATCACAGGTTCGGGCACTTTTGCTATCCACCGTCCGGCTTTAAACGCAGCGGCAACCATCAGGATAATTCCCGCCATGGCCGTAGCAAGCGTCAACCCATTCAGCCCATGCCGGACAACCACCCCATAGACCAGCACGATAAAAGCCCCGGTCGGCCCGCCGATCTGCACCCGACTGCCGCCCAGCGCCGAAATTACCACGCCGCCGATTATCGCCGTCACAATCCCAGCCACTGGCGGCACACCCGATGCGATGGCAATGGCAATGCTCAGCGGCAAGGCCACCAGC
>JBEAOQ010000391.1:0-3608 GCA_041164845.1 Pseudomonadota bacterium
CATCACCGCTCACTCTCACCGCCTTGGCACGCGGCGCTCAGCCATTAGTGTTGGCCGATCTAGCCCGTGCTGCCGCCGCCAAACCCGCCCGCCTCATCTTCATCGCCGCCGATGATGCCGCGATGCGCGCCATTGCCGATGCAGCGCCGTTTTTCGCGCCGGAAATTTCTATCCACGAATTTCCGGCATGGGATTGCTTGCCCTATGATCGCTCTAGCCCGGCGCTATCCATCTCGGCACGGCGGCTGGCCACATTGCACGCGTTGCAAACTGCGCCGACCAGCCCGCAACTAATTCTCACTACGATCAATGCCGTGTTGCAACGGGTGTTGACCCCCTTTCGCATCCGCGAATCGGTGCGATTACTCAAACCCGGAATGGAGATCAGCCGCGAGAGCTTGATCGGTCTGCTGATGCGTCAGGGCTATTCGCGCAGCGATACCGTGGCCGATGCCGGTGAATTTGCCGTGCGCGGATCGGTGTTTGATATTTACCCGTCTGGTTTGGATCAGGGGCTGCGGCTCGATTTTTTCGGCGATGAGCTGGAAACGATGCGCCTGTTCGAACCGAGCAGCCAGCGCACCACCGGCCAGATTGACCAGCATCTGTTGCTGCCCGCCAGCGAGGCTTTGCTGGATGAGGCCAGCATCAAACGCTTTCGCAGCCAATACCGCGATATATTTGGCGCGACCGCGACCGGCGATCCGCTGTATCAGGCGGTCAGCGATGGACGGCGGCTGGCAGGGATGGAGCATTGGTTGCCTTTGCTCGAAGAGCGGCTGGAGACGCTGTTTGACCATCTGAACGGCGATGATGTGGTGCTGATTGACAGCGCGGCGCAGGGGGCCGCCGATGAGAGATTGGGCGATATTGCCGATTATTACGCCGCAAGGAAGGACACATCTGGGCAAAAACCGGGCAGCTATCGCCCGTTGGATGCGGCTGCGCTCTATCTGACCCGCGATGAATTGGATGCGCGGCTGGCGCAATGGCCGATCCACCGCGCCGATCATTTTGCCCAGCCCCCATCACCAACCACATTGGATTTCGGCTTTGCCAGCGCCCGCGATTTCGCCCCCGAACGCGCACGCGGCGATAATATTTATGAGGCGGGTGCGCGCCACCTGCAAGCGATTGGCCGTGCCGGTAAAAAGCCAATCTTCGCCGCCTATTCCACCGGATCACGGGCGCGGATTGTGTCGATCCTTGGCGAGGCTGTCCGCCCTGAACCGCTGCTGGCCGAGAGCTGGCAAGAGGCGCTGGGCATGGCCGCCAAAGGTGCGCCGGTGGCGGTGGTATTGCCATTGGAAAGCGGATTTTCCAGCGACACCATTGAAATCCTGACCGAAAGCGATCTGCTGGGTGATCGGCTGGTTCGCCGCAAAAAACGCAAGAAAAGCGCCGATGCCTTTCTGGCTGAATTGGCGGCGCTGTCGCCGGGCGATCTGGTGGTGCATCTCGATCATGGCATTGGCCGATATGAAGGGCTGCAATCCATTCCGGTGGGGGCCAGTCCACACGACTGCGTGATGCTGACCTATAGCGGCGGCGACAAGCTGTATATTCCGGTGGAAAATCTCGATGTGCTGTCACGCTATGGCAGCGAATCCGAAGGTGTGGCGCTGGATAAATTGGGCGGCGAAGGCTGGCAACGGCGCAAGAGCAAGCTGAAAGAGCGCATCCGCGAAATTGCCTATGAATTGCTGCGGACAGCGGCGGCACGGGCCTTGCGCATCGCCGATCCTTTGCTGGTTGATGAGGCCAGCTATGCGCCGTTTGTTGACCGGTTCCCGTGGCAAGAAACCGAAGACCAAGACGCGGCAATTTCCGAGGTGCTGGAAGATATGGCCAGCGGCAAGCCGATGGACCGGTTGGTGTGCGGCGATGTCGGCTTTGGCAAAACCGAAGTGGCGCTGCGGGCGGCCTTTGTCGCGGCAATGGCTGGGCGACAGGTGGCGGTGGTCGCCCCGACAACCCTGTTGGCGCGGCAACATTACGCCGGATTTGCCGAAAGATTCGCCGGTTTCCCGCTGGAAGTCGGGCGATTATCGCGGCTGGTGCCAGAAAAAGAAGCCAGCAAGACCCGCGAAGGGCTGGCGGCGGGCACGGTCGATGTGGTCATCGGCACCCATGCGATTTTGGCCAAATCCGTGCAATTCAAACGGCTGGGCATGGTGATTGTTGATGAAGAACAACGCTTTGGCGTGACCCACAAGGAACGGCTGAAACAGCTGCGCGCTGATATTCATGTTCTGACCCTGACCGCCACCCCCATTCCGCGCACGTTGCAAATGGCGATGTCGGGCCTGCGCGAGCTGTCCACCATCCAGACCCCGCCGGTCGACCGGTTGGCGGTGCGCACCTATGTCATGGAATGGGATGAGGTGGTGCTGCGCGAGGCTTTGCTGCGCGAACATCATCGCGGTGGGCAGAGTTTTATTGTCGTGCCGCGTATTGCCGATATGGCCGAAGTCGAGGATTGGTTGCGCGCCGCCGTGCCCGAAGTCAGCTGCGTTTCGGCGCATGGCCAGATGGGCGCGGGCGAAGTCGAAGACCGGATGAGCGCCTTTTATGAGCGCAAATATGACGTGCTGCTGGCAACGACGATCATCGAAAGCGGGCTGGATATTCCATCGGCCAACACAATTATCATCCACCGCGCCGATCGTTTTGGCCTGGCGCAATTATACCAGTTACGCGGGCGGGTCGGGCGGTCAAAATTGCGCGCCTATGCCTATCTCACCACACCGGTCGGGCGGCAATTGTCCGAAGTGGCGGAAAAACGGCTAAAAGTGCTGGGCGATCTGGATTCGCTGGGCGCTGGCTTTCAATTGGCCAGCCATGATCTGGATATACGCGGCGCGGGCAATCTGTTGGGCGATGAACAATCGGGCCAAATCCGCGAGGTCGGATTTGAGCTGTATCAATCCATGCTGGAAGACGCGATTCTGGAAGCCAAAGCCAGCGGCACCGGGTTGAAAAGCGGCACATCGGGCCTGTCACCGCAGATCAATGTCGATGCACCGATCTTGATTCCCGAAGATTATGTCCCCGATCTGGCGGTGCGGATGGCGCTGTATCGGCGGCTGAATGATGCCGAAGATAGCGCGGCAATAGAATCAATGGCCGCCGAAATGATCGACCGTTTCGGGGCCTTGCCGCAGCCCACCGCCAATCTGATCAAACTGATCGCGATCAAACGCCAAGCGATCGACGCGCATATTGCCAAAATTGATGTCGGGCCAAAGGGCACTTTGGTCAGCTTTCACAATGACAGTTTCCCCGATCCGGCTGGGCTGATTGCCTATGCGGCGCGGTTGGTGGGGACGGTGAAATTGCGGCCCGATTCCAAATTGGTGGTGACGCGGGTGTGGGGCGATCCAAGGGCGCGGCTGCATGGGCTGGGGCAGTTGACGAAAGGGTTGGCGGCAATTGTGAGGAAGGCGGGGGGTTAATTCCATAAGCGGCAAAAAAAATATCTCACGCGGAGGCGCGGAGGCGCGGAGAAGAAAGGAAAATATGTCTCACGAAGACACGAAGGCACAAAGGTGCCACGTAATGACGCAAATTCATCCCCATAATTTGCTGTCATATTATTGCTTCGTCGT
>JBEAOQ010000392.1:0-2890 GCA_041164845.1 Pseudomonadota bacterium
TTCGGGTTAGATGGGTTTATCTGTTGCATATACTGCATGAATTTGACGGATAAATTGTCAAAAATCAATATGTTTGACGGTTGTCGTAAATGCCAAAGTTAAAATAAGTATTATTTTTTAAAAATGGCATCAATCTATCAGGGCGGAGCTGGTCAAAAAATCGGGAATGGGGCCATTCCATGCGCCATCATTGGCGGATGAGGAGGGGCTGATTGGTTTTCTGCCCCGATCAGTGTCGGTGTCGGTGTCGGTGATTCTGGGCGGGCGGGATTCGCGCGGCGGACGCGGGGTGCGTGGCTCGCGGGGTTCACGGGCGATTGGTTCGGCAGTGTCACCTTCTTGAACTTCGCGCTGTTTGCTGGCGTTGCGTGATGTGCTTTCGCGCTTGGGTGCGCTTTCGCGTTGGGGCGCGCTCTCGCGGCGGGGAGCGCGGCGATTGGTTGGGCGGGATTCGCGTTGTTCGGATGCGTCGCTGGCTTCCGCAGATTCGCTGCCCAAAGTGTAAACGGGGATTGCGCCGCCGGTTAATTTTTCAACATTGCCAATCGCTTCGGCGTCATCGCTGGTGTAAAGGGTGAAGGCGCGGCCAGTGGCACCGGCGCGGCCAGTGCGGCCAATGCGGTGGACGTAATCATCGGGGTGCCATGGGGTGTCGAAATTGAACACATGGCTGACCCCCTTGACGTCCAAGCCCCGCGCCGCGACATCGCTGGCGACAAGGATGTTGATGGTGCCAGCTTTGAACCGGTCCAACTCGGCAATGCGCGACGATTGATCCATATCGCCGTGGATTTCGCCTGCTGAAAAGCCGTGTTGTTTCAGGCTTTTGGCCAATTCACGCACCGTGGTTTTGCGGTTGCAAAAGACGATGGCGGTGTTGACGGTTTCGGAGCGGAGCAAGGAGCGCAGGGCTTCACGTTTGCCGCGTGTGGTCACTGCCACTTTGTGCTGGGCGATATTTAGATTGCTGGAGGCGGCTCGCGCCACTTCGATAGATTTGGGGTTGGACAGGAATTTATCAGCTAATTTTTTGATAACCGGTGGCATGGTCGCCGAAAACAGCAAGGTCTGGCGGTTGGCGGGCAATTTTGTGCAGATATTTTCGATGTCGGGGATGAACCCCATATCAAGCATCCGATCCGCTTCATCAATCACCAGCAGATTGCAATCATTGAGCAGGATTTTTCCGCGTTCGAACAGATCCATCAGACGGCCCGGGGTGGCTATCAGGACATCGACGCCTTTTTCCAGCGCCTTGACCTGATCGCCCATTTGCACGCCGCCGATCAGCAGGGCCATCGACAGCTTGTGGTTTACTCCATAGGCTTCGAATTCTTGGGCAACTTGGGCGGCCAATTCGCGGGTCGGTTCGAGAATGAGCGAGCGCGGCATCCGGGCGCGGGCGCGGCCATGCGACAAGACATCAATCATCGGCAAGACAAAGCTGGCGGTTTTGCCGGTTCCGGTTTGGGCGATGCCGATAATATCGCGCATCATCAACACGCTGGGTATAGCTTGCGCTTGGATGGGGGTGGGCGTGGTATAGCCCTTGGCGGTGACGGCTTGGACAAGCTCATCGGATAGGCCCAGATCGGCAAAGCTCATAGTTGGGCAAATTTCATGGTTTTGGGCAAGTCCATTATTATGGGTTTGGGATATGGGAAAATTATGTCCGCTGAACGGAATTATTATGCGCTGGCCGGATATGCTCAGACTAACTGGGGCTGGTTAGCCGCAAACATGCCGCAAAGTCAAGAAAATCGCGGATTCAACGCAAACGATAGGAAGATGCTGGCCGCAATTCATGCAGCTGTTTGATTTTACAGCTGACGCCATTGCGCGAACGCAGCTGATCGCGACCGACGCAAAGCTGGCCATCGGCATTGCGGTCGAGATAAAAACCCGCGTAGAAATCCCGGGCGAGACAGGTTTTTTCCAATTTGGCGCGTATCAGGCTGGTGTCGTGCAGTTGCAGGACAAGCTGATTGTCATTGCCGCCCTGCACCGAGGCAATGGCCGCAATCGGCAGGCATTTTCCCATTTTATGTTCGGTATAGCGGGTTGGCGCTTCTTCGGAATCGAAGTCCATCTGCATTTGCTGGGCATAATTGGAGATGCCGGGGGTGATGCGGATGGAAAAATGCTGTTCAATGCGAACTTGGTTGGCGGATGGGATTTGCCATGCGGCGATCGGGTGTTTTGCCAATGCGCTGCCCACAGCGCTGCCCGATGCCCCCGCCGCAACCATAGCTGTGGCTGTGGTCAGAATGAGGCCTAGCAGGGCAATAGGGGTGAATGGGCGCTTCATTTTGTCCAATTGCGGTGGTTTGATGGGTTGGGTGTGAATATAGGGTTGCTTATTGAACCTTTGCTTAATTTAAGCATGGATGTTTGCATAGATGGGTAAGGGTAGGATTTTGGGCGATTTGCATGTGGTCGAGCGAGGAAGAATGGGTTCGCGCAGAGGCGCGGAGACGCAGAGAAGGAGTTCGTTAGGGGGAACCGTAATTTGAGATAAATGCACAATTGCAAAGTATATAAAGTATTCGGCTTAGCACAATCTCTCGGCGTCTCTGCGCCTCGGCGCGCATTAATTTTCATCTTATACCGCTTTCGCAAGCAGATACGATAGCCCTGCCCGCAAAGGGTGCGCGGAGATATGGGCGTTATGCCATGTCATTGCGCTGGATATAATGGGGTTGATTGTGTCATATGCGCAACATGGCTGGAAGTGAAATGAAGAATCCTATGAATAGTTCGGCGTTCCTCGATGCGGTTTTGGCTTTGCTTGGCCCGCGTGGATTTACCCGGGATGAGGCGGTGATTGCGCCGTGGTTGCTCGATTGGCGGGGGCGGTATCAGGGGCGGGCTTTGGGCTTGGCGTCACCGG
>JBEAOQ010000393.1:0-6062 GCA_041164845.1 Pseudomonadota bacterium
GGCCTTTGGTAGAAGGAGGGGAATTGCGCCCTGTGATGGACCGCATATTCCCGCTGGCACAGGCCGCCGCCGCCCATGCCCATATGGAAAGCGGCACACATTGTGGCAAAATCGTGCTGGAGGTGGGTGGTGAGTGAACCTCTCATCCTCCACGAAGATTCCCGCAGCGGCAATTGTTACAAAATCCGCTTAACCGCTGCTTTGCTTGGCCTGCCGCTGCAACGCCGCAATTATGACATCATGCAGGGCGAAACCCGCAGCCCCGAATTTCTCGCCAAGGTCAATGCCAATGGCCGTATTCCGGTGCTGCAAGTCGGCGGACGTTTCCTGCCCGAAAGCAATGCTGCCTGTTTCTATCTGGCCGATAATACCGCTCTGATCCCCGCTGATCGTTTCGATCGCGCTGATATGCTGCGCTGGATGTTTTTCGAACAATATAGCCACGAACCCAATCTCGCCACTTTGCGCTTTTGGCTGTTGTTTGTTGGCGAATCGGGATTGAATGACTATCAGCGCAGCCAAATTCCGGCCAAACGGGCCGGTGGCGAAGCGGTGCTGGCTTTGATGGATGAACATCTTGGCAAGCATGATTGGTTCGCTGGCGGTGCGCCATCCTTGGCCGACATCGCGCTCTATCCCTATACATCGGTGTGCGAAGGCGGCGGTTTTCGTCTGCGCGATTATCACCACATCATGGCTTGGATGGAGCGGATTACCGCCCTGCCAAATTTTGTTGCCATGGATTAACGGCCACTTACAAGCAAACACTTGCCCAATCCTGCGTCATGTTCTACTATATGCGCCACAAGGCCGCTCCGCAAAGGGGCGGCCCTTCTTTTTTCAGGCTTCTTGCCCCTGTGCCGGAGAATTCCCGTGAACCAATCCACCCCGCTGATGCCCCATGCCACTGCATCGTGGCTCGTCGATAATACCGCGCTTGGTTTTGACCAAATTGCCGAATTTTGCGGGCTGCATATCCTAGAAGTGCAGGCCATGGCTGATGATCTGGCCTCCAGCAAATATACGGGGCGTGATCCTCTGCGTTCGGGCGAATTGACCATGGCGGAAATTGAAAAGGGTCAAAATGACCCCAATTATCGCCTGAAAATGCAAAAAGCGCCGGTCAATGTGAACCGCACCAAAGGCCCGCGTTATACACCGGTGTCCAAACGTCAGGATAAACCCGATGGTATTGCGTGGATTTTGCGCAATCATGCCGAAGTGTCGGATGCCCAAATTGGCAAGCTGATTGGCACCACTCGCAACACGATTGCGGCCATTCGGGATCGTAGCCATTGGAATATTTCGAATATCCAAGCCAAAGACCCGGTAACCCTCGGTCTGTGTTCGCAGCGCGAATTGGACGCCATTGTTGCCAAAGCCGCGAAAAAAGCCGGTCTGGTAGATGAACAGGCGGATGATTCGCGGTTGGTTGATGACCGCGTGGCCCTGATCGAAGAGCTGCGCGCCGAACGCGATGCGGCGCATAAGGTTGCGGGTGAAGCCGCCCAAGAAGCCGAAGCCGCTGCATGGCTTTTGGCCAAACGCGCTGCCGAAGCAGAAGGTCAAGCCTGAATTACATTGCGATAAATTTGCACCCACCCCTCCCCCAGTAGGGGAGTGGTTGGCAGGATATATATCGCACGATATTCACATTATTTCAGCTTGGCGATTTCTGCGGAGGCTTCTGCGGCGCGGGCTTTTTTCAAATTGCCACAGCTGCGCACCCGTTCGACCGAGCGTTCCAATTCCAATTGGCCGGTTTTGCCGACGAATTTGGCGCCAAAATCTTTGTCAATTTGATCGGCGCGTTCCACTGAACAGAAGCCGGACAGAACCTGCGGTGCTTTTGAGGCGAAGAAGATCCCCGCCCCGCCAGACAGCAATTGATCGAGATGCGCGTGCATCCAATCATAGCCCATATCGCGGGTGGCGGGGGAGCCAATGACGACGGCAACCATTTGCAATTTTTCGCTAATGCGCAAGCGTTTGTCGGTGATTCCATCCAAAACCCAAGTCGCAATATTGGCTTTGCCACTGGCGGCGATGGCGCGCAAGGCAGCAGGGCGGAACAGCGGGTCTTGCGAGCTTAGCGCCCGATCAAGCAAGCTCTTTGCTCCATCTATGCCCGTAGTTTCGAGATGTATGGCAAGGGCCTCGCCATACCAGCTGGGGTCAAGCGCGGCGCTGTCACCACCCAGCCAAGCGGCAACGGCGCTGGCCAGTTTGCCGCGCACGTCGGTATTTTTGGCGGTGCCAGCCATGCGGGCAACGACTTGAACCCGGCGCTGCGAACGCTCGGCTGAATCTGTGGAATAGGCCTTGGCGCGCGGATCAAAGCCCAATTTTTCAAGGTCAGGAGCAAACAGTTTGCCAACAAATTTGCGATAGGCAGCAGCGGCTGGGTCATTGAGAAAACCCCAGCCATTGAGAGCATCAAGCCCGTCCATCGCCGCATCGCTGGCATAGCTGTCGGGGTTGGTTTTCATCGTGCGGGCCAGCGTGGCCAGCTGTCCGGCGCTGGCACGGCCCGCTTGGAAGCTGGCGCGCAAGCTATCGGCAAGGGCCAAGGCTTCGCCGCCGGAGAGCGTGGCCGAGGAGGCGATCAGCCGATCCCATTCCGCCTTGGGCAGTTCAAAGCGGTAATAGCCGGTGCCGCCAGCATTGGGCAGAACGGCGGCATTGGTTTTGAAGCTGATTTGTGCACTTGGCCCGTCGATCAAATGGCAGATGCGTTCACTGCCGCTGCGGGCGCACATCGGCACACCCCATTTGGTAGCGGGCGGGGTGGTGCCCAGCCGTGCGTAACGGCTTTGGGTGACGGTATATTTGCCATTGCCGCCAGTAAAAGTCAGCAGCGGCACGCCTTGTTGATCGGTGAAGCTCTGCATTGCGGGAAGCAGACGCGGATCGCCGGACACATCGGCCATAGCACCAAAGAAATCCCCGCTGGTGGCATTGCCATAACGATGCGCGGCCATATAGCTGCGCACCCCATCGCGGAATTTGCTGTCGCCCATAAAGCCCGCGACCATGGCAATGACGTGGCCACCCTTACCATAGGTAATATTGTCGAAGGCGGCGTCGATCTGGCTGTTGCGGTCAATTTTTTGGTGGATCGGGCGGCCCGCCAGCAGGGCGTCGGTGCCCATCGCGCCAAAGCCTTCGCCCAAGGCGCCCGAGGCAATGTTCAGATCATTGCGCCAAGCATGGCCAATGCGAAAGCCCATCCAATTGGCGAAACTTTCATTCAGCCAAATATCATCCCACCACGCCGGTGTCACCAGATCGCCAAACCATTGATGGGCCAATTCGTGGCTGACCACCATGCCAAAGCTGCGTTTTTGGCGTGTGGAGGCATTGTCGTCCAAGACCAAGAGATTGTCTTGATAAAGATCAGCTCCGGCATTTTCCATCGCGCCCGGCATGACCGGAGAAGTGATCTGGTCGAGTTTGGGATAGGGGAAACTTTGGCCGAAGTAATCTTCGAGATGGGTGACGATGCTTTTGCTGTTTTCCAGCGCAAAATTCAGTTTGGCGGCGTTTTGTTTGGTGGACACAATCCGCAAGGGCAGAGGTGTGGCGCGTTGCGGGGTGGGGGGAACCACGCTTTCGGCGGTGACAAATGGCCCAACCATCATCGCCGCCAAATAGGTTGGCAGCGGCAGGGTGGGGGCAAAGCGATGGACATCCATGCCACCTTCGACTGTCACACCAGTTTCGGGGGAATTAGAGATGGCCTTTAGCCCCGTCGGGGTGCGCAGGGTGATGGTGAAGGGTTGTTTATAGCCGGGTTGATCGAATGATGGAAAGGCGGCGCGGGCGTCGGTCGATTCAAACTGGGTCCAACTGTAATAATCATCACCGACTTTGACACGGAACATACCAGCGGGGCCGTCTTGGAAGGGGGCGTCATAATCAAAGCCGAAGGTGACGGGGCCAGCGGGGAGAGCCTCGGCGAAGGTGAGCAGAGCAACGCCGGTCGATTCAACTTCGCTGTAGGTGGCCGGATAGGTTTTTCCAGCGACAGTTGCGCTGGCGCTTTTCATCGCCAGATCGCGGCCATGGATGGTGATGAAACGGCTGGAGGCGTTGAGGTTGGCGTCAATGTCCACATGACCGGAAAAACGCGGTTTGCTGGGATCCACGGTCATATCCAGCCGATAGGCAGAAGGGGTGACGGCATTGGTCAGCTTGCCCAAGGGCGGCGCGGGAGGCGCTTCGGCAGATTGCGCATAGAGCGGTGTGGCAGCGCCCAAGGTTAAGGCCAAGGATGAGCAAGCAAGCAGCAAAGAACGCATAAAATACCCCTGTTAAATAATGTGTGTGCGGCGATATGCGCAAATTTGCGTCAGATAAATCGCCACAACCCAGAATTGAACCATAGAAGCAAATTGGCGCGAATAAAGCCCTGCCTTCGACCAACAGCATATGGCTATCGGCCAATGCAGCCTATCTGGGGCATTGTGAAGCGGCGTAAGGGCTTATATGGCGGCGCTATGGGCCATGACTTACCAATTTTGCCACATCATTTGTCCATTGGTGGTGTGCCATTTGTGTTGCTCGATGATGCGCGCAGCGACGGTGCCAAGGATGCGCGGCTGTATTATGCCCCGTCCGAGGTGGTGGTGGCGCGCAGGCCGGATGAGGTAGCGGCGGCATTGGCCCGGATGGATATATTGTCGCGTCGGGGGCTGCATCTGGCGGGGCATATCGCTTATGAAGCGGGGCTGGCGATGGAGCCGCGTGTGGCGGGTTTGGTCGATGCGCGCTGCGGGGCGGATGGGCCGCTGATCTGGATGGGGGCATTTGCCGGATATGCGGTGATTGCCTCAGCAGATATACCCAGCTGGTTGGACAGGCAGCTGGACGATGGGATGCGATCATGGATCGGCCCGCTGGAACCGGCGCTGTCGATTGGGGCCTATCATGCGGCGTTTTCGGCAGTGCATGAGGCGATTTTGGCGGGGGATATATATCAGGCTAATTTGACCTTTCCGCTGGTGGGGCGCTGGGCGGGCGATCCGTTGGCTATTTATGCGCGGTTGCGGCGGGCAGCGGGCGGTGGTTATGGCGGGGTGGTCTATGATGGTGCGACTTGGCTGCTCAGCCTGTCGCCGGAGCTGTTTTTTACATTAAGCAAGGGGCGGGTGACGGCGCGGCCGATGAAGGGCACGCGGGCACGCGGGCAAGATGCCGCCAGCGATGCGGCGCATCTGGCGGAACTGGTGGATAGCGCCAAGGACCGTGCGGAAAATTTGATGATTGTTGATTTGATGCGCAATGATCTGGCGCGGGTGGCGGCGGCGGGATCGGTGCGGGTGGATGCACCCTTTGCCGTCGAGACCTATCCCACGGTGCATCAAATGGTGACAACGGTGCGGGCTGATTTATTGCCGCAATATGGAGCAAAGGCGTTACTATCGGCGCTGTTTCCCTGTGGGTCGATTACGGGCGCGCCAAAAATTCGGGCGATGGAAATTTTGGCCGAGGTCGAGCGCGATCCACGCGGGGCCTATTGCGGGGCGATTGGCCGGATTGATCCGGAAAAGGATGGAGAAGCCGCGTTCAATGTCGCCATTCGCACATTACGGCTTACTGGGATAGAGAATGGCGATAGAGTCCCATCAGGCCAAGCGGTGATGGGGGTTGGATCGGCAATTACGGCGGATTCGCAAGCCATAGCAGAATGGCGGGAATGTGTGGTTAAAGGGGGTTTTGTGCGGGATTCGGGTGGTGATACAGACAGGGCAGCGGCGCAGTTTGATCTGATTGAGACAATGGCATTTGCGCCCGATAGCGGGGTATTGCTGTTGGAATTGCATCTGGCGCGGTTGACCGCCAGCGCGGCGGAGCTGGGTTTTAGCTGGGATCGCCATGCCGTGCGCAATGCTATTCAGGCGCTGTGTTTTGCGGCGGATGCTCCGGCCAAACTGCGGTTGGTGCTGGCGCGCAGCGGGGCTTATACACTGGAAATGGCAGAAATGCCACCTGTGTTGGTCGGGCCAGCGCGGTGTATTGTCCTGCCATTGCCGGTAGATGATGGGGATTGGCGGCTGCGG
>JBEAOQ010000394.1:0-3397 GCA_041164845.1 Pseudomonadota bacterium
TTTGACCGATAATCTGCGCGCCCATAGCTGATAATTCCGCTTCTAACCAAACGCGCAATTTTGCTGCGGATAATAGCCAGCTTTGATCCGCCTCCAATGCCTTGGCCAATCCCAAAATATAGGGCAGATTTTCGGTTCCCGGACGATAGCCGCGCTCCTGCCCGCCACTGGGGGCCAGCGTCGCCATATCGCGCACCAGTAATGCGCCAATCCCCGGTGGTGCCCCCAATTTATGGCCGGCTATGGCGATGAAATCGGCGTCTGGTAATGGCAATTTCCCCGCGCCTTGTGCGCAATCAGCCAGCAATAAAGCCCCATTTGCCCGTGCTACCGCGCCAATTTCCGCCAATGGTTGAATGACGCCGGTTTCATTATTGACCTGTTGCACCGCGATGAGATCGGCTTTGGGGAGCGCGTGGCAAATGACCCGCCCTGCCCCATCCACCGGCAAAATAGCTTCGCCCGCATGGCGCAAAACTGCCGTATGTTCGCCTGCGCCTGCCCATTTATCGGTGCCCCGGCTGTGCTGCCACGCCAGCGCCAAAGCCTCGGTCGCGCCGCCGGTAAAGATGACGTCATTCCGCCAATTTAACGCCGCCGCCACCCGATCCCGCGCATGTTCCAGTGCCGCCCGCGCCGCCCTGCCCGCTGCGTGGACGCTGGATGGATTAGCCCAGCACGCCCAGGCCTCGGCAATCACCTCGCCCACCTCTGGCAGGATCGGCGTGGTAGCGGCATGGTCAAGATAAATGGCGGGTTTGCGGGTCATATCTGCATTTGTAGCAAAAGATTGCTTTTTCGTCATATATTTCTATATGACCCTTCACTTGAATTCACAGCCTGCATGCCGTGCCAAACATTCATTCCATGCGATGTCATTTTCGCGGACATGGGTATGAGGGCAAGACCCATGCAGAGCCGCGCCAAAGGTAAGAAAAACAATGCCATCCGTCATTTTCCCCGGCCCCGAAGGCCGTCTTGAGGGGCGTTTTCAGCCCAGTTCGCGTCCCCGTGCGCCGGTGGCGATGATTCTGCATCCCCATCCCCAAGCGGGCGGCACGATGAATGACCGGCTGACTCAGGCGATGTATAAAACCTTCGTCAATCGCGGCTTTGCCACGCTTCGGTTTAATTTTCGCGGGGTTGGGCGTTCGCAGGGCAGTTTTGACAATGGCATTGGTGAATTATCCGATGCGGCGGCGGCGCTGGATTGGGTGCAAAGCATCCATCCCGAAGCATCAACCACGTGGATTGCCGGTTATAGCTTTGGCGCGTTGATCGGGATGCAATTGCTGATGCGGCGGCCGGAAATTCGTGGGTTTATCTCGGTGTCCCCGCCCGCCAATATGTATGATTTCAGCTTTCTGGCCCCCTGCCCTGCTTCGGGGATTATTGTTCAGGGTGCGGCGGATACGGTGGTTACGCCGATTTCGGTGCAAAAGCTGGTGGATAAGCTGCGCACCCAGCGGCACATCACCATTCACCATGATGAAATTCCCCGCGCCAATCATTTTTACGAAAATGAAGCCAGCGAAATGATGCGGGCGGTGGACAATTATCTGGACATGCGTTTGTCGCCAGATTGCCCGATAAAATAAGGATTCAACCCCGAAGATAACACCCTATCTTCGGGATTGAATTTGAAAAAATCAGCTTTTGCTGAACAGGCCTTGCGCCATGCCCAGAATATCATTGATCGGATTGCCATCCCCATCACGGTCAAACATATTCAGAAAACCAGCTGCCTGTGGATGGCCCGCCATCAGCGTGTTCAGCTGACCAAGGGCAATGGGGCCACCAATCGTTGTCGCTATTTGCATCATCGTGCCGGCATCAATGCCGGTTTGCGCGGCGGCGGTTTCCACCGTGTCACCCTCTTGCGAATGGGCGGCGCCCAGCGCGGCCACGGCTGTTTGGGCCAATGCGGGATCAATGCCAACCTGCGCCGCAATGGCGGAAACGTCAATATTGGAACCAACTTGGCTTAGTAAACTGTCAAACATGCTCATGGGCGACTCCTGTAAAAAATTAAGTATGCAGCGAAATAGTGATTAGCCCAAGTGAAATTTGCATATGTCAAAAGCTCGGCCAACCGCACGGGATGACCGACCTCTCTCTGACCTCACAGGCTTATTTCAGAATGGGTGCAGCCTGACGCACGCCTTCGTCGACATGCTCTTCAAATTGCGCAAAATTTTCAACAAATTGACGGGCCAGACTTTGTGCGGTGACATCATATTCAGCTGCATCAACCCAAGCGCCGCGTGGATCAAGCAATTTGCTGTCCACACCCGCCACTGCCACCGGCACTTCGAACCCAAAATTGGGGTCAATCTGGAATTTTGCGGCGTTCAAGCTGCCATCCAAAGCGGCATTGAGCAAAGCGCGGGTGGCTTTAATCGGCATCCGTTTAATACCGTCCATTGTCGCCTTGCCGCCCGACCAGCCGGTGTTGACCAACCAGCATTTGACCCCACCCTTGGCAATCCGCTCTTTCAGCAAATTGCCATAGATCGAGGGATGGCGTGGCATGAAGGGCGCGCCAAAGCAGGTCGAAAACGTCGCTTCCGGCTCGGTAACGCCAATTTCCGTTCCGGCAACACGGGCGGTATAGCCGGACAAAAAGTGATACATCGCCTGATCGGGGGTCAAACGGGCAATTGGCGGCAAAACACCATAGGCATCTGCGGTGAGGAAAATAATGTTGGCGGGCACCGGCCCCAAATTATCCGCCGATGTATTGGGAATAAAGTCAATCGGATAGGAGCCACGGCTATTTTCAGCCAGTGAATTATCATCAAAATCCAACTGCCGCGTAACCGGATCAATCACCACATTTTCCAGCACCGTGCCAAAGCGTTTGGTGGTGGCGAAAATTTCCGGCTCGGCTTCGGGGGACAGGCGGATCATCTTGGCATAGCAGCCGCCTTCGAAATTAAACACCGCCGTATCCGACCAGCCATGCTCATCATCCCCGATCAACGTGCGGCTGGCATCGGCGGAAAGTGTGGTTTTGCCTGTGCCCGAAAGGCCGAAAAACACCGCCGTGGTGCCGTCTGCGCCGATATTGGCCGAGCAATGCATTGGCATCACCCCCTTGACCGGTAGCAAATAGTTCAAAATGCCGAACACACTTTTCTTCATTTCACCGGCATATTTGGTGCCGCCGATCAGGATCAGTTTTTCGGTAAAATTAACCGCAATAATCGTGCCGCTGCGGCAACCGTGTCGCGCTGGGTCAGCTTGGAATGTTGGCAGATCAATGATCGTATATTCGGGGGTAAAACTAGCCTGTTCCTCAGTGGTTGGCCGCACCAGCAGGGTTTTGATAAACAGATTATGCCATGCCAGCTCGTTAATAATCCGCACATTAACGCGGTTTTCCGCTTGCGATCCG
>JBEAOQ010000395.1:0-3243 GCA_041164845.1 Pseudomonadota bacterium
CCGAGCGAGCTGATAAGGATGCAGATAAGCGCCGCACCGCCAAGCCATGCGCCGAGCGATTGGGTCAGGGCATCAACATAGGGCGCGCTGGAGGCGGCAGTTTTGGCGGGCGAGAGCAGCAGGCTGACGCTGGAGCTGGACAGCAGATAGAGCAATGCCACCAGTGCGGTTCCGCCGACGATGGCGCGGGGGATGTTGCGGATGGGATCGCGCACCTTGCCGACCAAGGTGGTGAGATTTTCGAAGCCGAGCAGGGCGAAGACGGTGAGGGCTGTCGCATGGGCGATATTGGCGATGGTAACGGCGGCGGGGGCCAGTGGGTGGATGGGGGCTTTTTCGGCCAAAAATAGCGCGGCGATGATGACCACGCCGATGATCGGCAGCAATTTGATGGCGACGGTGAGGATTTGCAAGCTGCCAGCGGCGCGGGTGGCGGCGATGTTGATCGCGGTGAACAGGGCGATTAGGGTGATGGCCAGCGCGATGTCATGGCCCATGCCAAGCCGCGAAATGGCCGAAGTGGCGGCGATGGCGACGGCGGCATTGCTGGCAATTGTCGAGGTCCAATAGGCCCAAGCCGCAAGGAAAGCGGCATTTCCGTCGAGAATATGGCTGATGCCATTTTGCATTCCGGCACCGTTTTGCGATATTTGGGCGAGGCCGATGGCCAGTGAAATCGCGCCCACGCCGCAGATGATCCAAGCGATGACCGCATTCCAGCCTAGCGGTGCCAAGGAGATGGGGAGCATGAATATCCCCGCGCCGACCATCGAGCCGATGACCATGGCCAAGGCCATCCATGCGCCGAATTGGTCATTTTTGGTGTGGGGCATGGAGTTTTTCCTTATGTTTGATAATAATAGGGCATTGGTGAGTGTTCGCGGTTTTGGTGTCCATGAGACGGTGGGCCACCCCCACCCAACCCTACCCCTCAAGCGGGAGGGCTTTTGCGACATATTGCCACTGGCTAACATAAAGGCGCTGTTTGGTAAGTGAATATTTGCCATTTGCGTTTATGCCTGTGGGCCAGCGACAATTAAGGGGTTAACGCCCTTGAAAATTGGAGCTGGGCACGCGACATAGGCGGGCTGATATAAAGAGGAAGTTCATGATCGATATTTTTGGTTCTGCATCGCACGCAAGATCGTCGTTTGACCCTGTTACCGGCGCATTGGTGCCGATGGTGGTCGAGCAAACCAGCCGGGGCGAGCGCAGTTTTGACATTTTCAGCCGCTTGCTGCGCGAACGGATTGTGTTTGTGACGGGCGAGGTTGAGGATGGCATGGCCTCATTAATTGTCGCGCAATTGCTGTTTTTGGAGTCGGAAAATCCGTCCAAAGATATTTCGATGTATATTAATTCGCCCGGTGGTTCGGTGACCGCTGGTCTGGCGATTTATGACACGATGCAATATATTCGCCCGAAAATTGCCACGGTTTGCATTGGCCAAGCAGCATCAATGGGCAGTTTTCTGCTTGCGGCCGGGGAACCCGGGATGCGGGTGGCGCTGCCCAATGCGCGGATTATGGTGCATCAGCCTTCGGGTGGGGCGCGTGGTATGGCGTCGGATATTGAGATTCAAGCCCGCGAAATTTTGCGAATTCGCAAGCGGATGAATGATTTATATGTCCAATTTACCGGCCGCACGCTGGAAGAAATTGAAAAAGCGATGGACCGCGATACATTTTTGGAAGCCGATGAGGCGCTGACATTTGGTCTGGTGGACAAGGTTTTTGCCACAAGGCCGGATGCGGAAAGTAAAGATTAAGGTAAGCATAACGGTTTGGCTTCGGCTAAAGTGATTGTGGTAATGCAGGAATTCAGCGCCGTGGTTTTGGGCTAGGCCAAGCCCTGCCAATGGTTTACTGGGAAGAATTATGACGAAATTGACTGGATCTGACGCGAAAAGCACTTTGTATTGCAGTTTCTGCGGGAAATCGCAGCATGAGGTGCGCAAGCTGATCGCTGGGCCAACCGTGTTCATCTGCGATGAATGCGTTGAGCTGTGCAATGACATCATCCGCGAGGAAACCAAGGCTGGAATCGCCGGCAAAAAAGATGGCGGCGTGCCAACTCCGCTGGATATTTTTGTCACGTTGAATGATTATGTGATTGGTCAGGATCGCGCCAAGCGGGTGCTGTCGGTGGCGGTGCATAACCATTACAAGCGATTGAAACACGGCGGAAAAGGCGGCGAGGTTGAGCTGTCGAAATCCAACATTCTGCTGGTCGGGCCAACCGGTTGCGGCAAAACTTTGCTGGCGCAGACTTTGGCGAAAACCTTTGATGTGCCGTTTACGATGGCCGATGCGACGACTCTGACTGAGGCCGGTTATGTCGGTGAGGATGTCGAGAACATCATCCTGAAATTGCTACAAGCATCGGATTACAATGTCGAAAAAGCCCAGCATGGGATTGTTTATATTGATGAAATCGACAAGATCAGCCGCAAGGCCGAGAATCCGTCGATTACCCGCGATGTGAGCGGCGAGGGTGTGCAACAGGCTTTGCTGAAGCTGATGGAGGGCACCACCGCCAGCGTGCCGCCGCAGGGCGGGCGCAAACATCCGCAACAGGAATTTTTGCAGGTTGATACCACCAATATTCTGTTCATTTGCGGCGGGGCATTTGCTGGGCTGGACAAGATTATTGCCGATCGGTTGCAGAAACGCTCGATTGGTTTTGGCGCGCATGTTGCTGACCCAGACAAGCGCCGCGTTGGTGAATTGTTGCAAAAGGCCGAGCCGGAAGATTTGCTGAAATTTGGCTTGATTCCGGAATTTGTTGGCCGTTTGCCGGTGATTGCGACGCTGGAAGATCTGGATATTGAGGCTTTGGTCAAGATTTTGAGCGAGCCGAAAAATGCCCTGATTAAGCAGTATCAGAAGCTGTTTGCGCTGGAAGATGTGACTCTGACCTTTACCGATGAGGCGCTGGAAGCGATTGCCAAGCGGGCGATTGAGCGCAAAACCGGTGCGCGGGGGCTGCGGTCGATTGTCGAAGGCATGTTGTTGGATACGATGTTCGATATTCCGACCGAAACCGATATTACCGAAGTGGTGATTGACGGCGATGTGGTCGAAGGCCGCAAGGAACCGGTGCGGGTGTTGAAGGGGACGGGCGGCGAGCAGGAAGAGGCGGCTTAGAGCATCGTGCTGAAAAGTGGGAACCGGTTTTCAGCTTAAAACGATGCGATAACAAAGACCTAGAGCGGGCAATCTGATTCAGATTTAACGCTGCCCG
>JBEAOQ010000396.1:0-3511 GCA_041164845.1 Pseudomonadota bacterium
ACGGAGCGGGCAGTGTGTTTCAGATTAACTCTGCCCGCTCTAGGCGGCTTTACAAGCTATTGTATTTCTGGTTATTCGGATTATAGTTTCGAGTCGAGGTTGCTGAAATACACCAATTAAAAAGGGATAGGGGGTCCTATGCGCTCCATGCAAACATTAACACGCGCTGATCTGGCGGAAGCCATGAACAAGAAGCTGGGCCTGTCGCGCTCGGATTCGATGGGCATGGTCGAATCCATTTTGGATTTGATGAGCGATTCGCTGGCCAAGGGCGATAATGTCAAAATTTCCGGATTTGGCACGTTTTTGTTGCGCGATAAGGCGCAGCGGATTGGCCGCAATCCCAAGACCGGCGTCGAGGTGCCGATTACCCCGCGCCGCGTTCTGACGTTCCGCGCCAGCCAAAAGCTGAAAGACCGCGTGGCGGATTGATTGATGGCGGCATGAGCGCGGAAAAAGATGTCGGCGCCTTTCGCAGCATTGGCGAAGTGGCGGCTGGGCTGGACGTCAAGCCGCATGTTTTACGCTATTGGGAAAGCCAGTTCGCGCAATTACGCCCCCTGCAACGCAAAAATGGGCGGCGCTATTATCGGCCCGAAGATGTGCAGTTGATTGGCCAAATTCATCAGCTGGTTTACGGGCAGGGTTTAACCTTGCGCGGGGCGAAAATGGCGTTGTCGGCGGGTGTGGCGGCGGGTGGGGGTATGTCAGCGGGGGATAGTGCTGGGGTTATGCCGGTGAATGCGGATGTTTTTGGCAAATTGCGCGCTATTCGGGCGGGTTTGGCGGCGGTTTTATAACAGCACTGGCCCCAGTGCCGTATCCAGATCACGCGGGCGCATCAGATGCACCAAAGCGGCGCTGCCATCGCGCAGATCGGCCCATTTCTCGACAGGAATATGCAGCACAGCAAAAGCGGCGGTGGGGAATTTTTCTTCGACAACATCGCGCAACGGGCTGGTGCCATCATCGGCCACCAGATCGAAAATCACATCTTCCAGCCCCGGATTATGCCCGACCATCAGGATCGAGGCATGGCGATCATCCTGTTCGCGCAGCAGATCGAGCAGGGTGGCCGAGCTGGCGAGATAAATCCGCCGGTCCCAATTGATCGCATAGCTGACCGCTTCATCGGTAGCCGAACCGGCGGCGGCGATTTCGATGGTTTGGGCGCTGCGCACGGCGGGCGAGGCGATGACTCTGTCCCAGCGTTGTTTATTTTGCAGCGAATAGTCGCGGATATGCGCGCCCATTGCGCCTGCGCCGCTGATTCCACGTGGGCTTAGTGGCCGATCAAAATCGCGGGCGCGAGCGCCGCTATCGGCAAAATCAGGCCAATCTGATTTGGCATGACGGAAGAGGCCCAAAATTTTCATGGCGTATATATAGGCGTTTCGGCGCGGCTGGTAAGCCCCGTTTCCACCCGTGTGATCGCTGCATCCAGCGTCATCCGCCGCACCGGCACTTCGGGCGGAAAGGCCGATAGCAGCCGCGAGGGGAAGGCGGCGGAGAGCACCACGAAAAACCCATGATCGTCGCGGCCACGGATCAGGCGGCCAAAGGCTTGGGCCAATTTGGCGCGGATGATCCGGTCATCAAACGCCTGTCCGCCATTGGGATGGGCCATGCGGCGGGCGCGGTGCAGGATGGTTGGTTTGGGCCAAGGCACTTGCTCCATTATCACCAGCCGCAAAGATTCGCCCGGCACGTCGACCCCATCACGCAAGGCATCGGTGCCGAGCAAGGATGCCCGGGGATCATCGCGGAAAATATCAACCAAAGTGCCGGTATCCATCGGATCGACATGTTGGGCATAGAGCGGCAGACCATCGCGGGCCAGCCTGTCGGCAATCCGGCCATGGACAGCGCGCAAACGGCGAATGGCCGTGAACAACCCCAGCGCGCCGCCGCCAGATGCCGCGATAAGGCGGCCATAAGCCGCCGATAGCGCCGCCATATCGCCCTTGGTCACATCGGTGATGATGAGGACTTCGGCCTGATTGGCGTAATCAAATGGGCTGCCAAAACCAGCGACCTCTGGGGTTAATTCCAGATGGCCAGCGCCGCTGCGGGCGATGGCGCTGTCCCAAGTGTCGTCGGAGCCGCGAATCCTGTCGCGTAAGGTGGCGCTGGTCAGCATGACCCCATGCGCCGGGGCAAGGACGGTGGCAGCGAAGGGCTGCATCGGATCAAGCCAGCGGCGATGGATGGCGACATCAAATTCGCGGCCATCGCCGCGTTCAACCGCCAACCAATCGACAAAGGCCGCATCCGCTGCGCCGCCAAGACGGGCGAGCAGCGATTCCCAGGCAGCCAGCGTGTCAATTCGCCAGCTGATCGCCTGACCTGCGCCCTCGATGCGCGCACGGCCCGCGCCATCCAGCCAATCGGGTGGATCGGCCAGCAGGGCTTCGAGCCGCACCCCCAGACGGATCAGCGGGCTGCGCAGTGCCGTCAGCGCGGATTGGGCGGTGGCGGCATGTTCGACAAAGGCACCGTCCAATTGCGCGGCTTCGGTTTCCAGCGCATAGCCGCCGTCTTGGCCGCTTTCATCGCGGGCATAGACCATGGCGCGCACCGCGCTCAGCAATTCCTCAATCGGGCCGGATGGGGCGTTGTCGGCCAGACGGGCCAGCCAATTGTCCGAAGGCAGAGCATCAGCAGCATGGATCGCGGCGGCAATCGCTTTGGCTCCGGCCTCATCATAGCTGGCCAGATCAGCCAGCCGCGCCGCCAGACCGCGCCGCCGCCCACGCGCCCCTTTTTCCGGCCCCATTACCCAGCGGCGCATTTCAATCGTTTCTGTTCCGCTTAAAGCCGCTGCAAAGGTCGAATCGGCGGCGTCAAAGACATGGTGGCCTTCGTCGAAAATAACCCGGGTGGGCGGGGCCAATTTGCCATTGGCACGGGCGGCATTGACCATCACCAGCGCATGATTGGCGATGACCAATTTGGCATTACCCGATGCGCGGACCGAGCGTTCGATGAAACATTTGCGGAAATGCGGGCAGCCGGCATAGACACATTCCCCGCGCCGATCGGTCAGGGCGGCAATCCCGCGTTGGCGAAATAGCGTGCCTAGCCACCCGGGCATATCGCCGCCGATCATATCGCCGTCCTGGGTGTAAGCCGCCCAACGCGCCACCAATTGCGCCATAATGGCAGCGCGGCCATTGAAGCCGCCCTGCAAGGCATCTTCGAGATTGAGCAGGCAGAGGTAGTTTTCGCGGCCCTTGCGCACCACCACGGGGGGGGATTCATCGGGGGCGTTGTCTGGGGAGATATTTTCCGTAAAGGCCTTGCGGCTTTCGCGGCGGAGTTGACGTTGCAGGGCTTTGGTATAGGTCGAGACCCAGACGGTGCCGCCCGATTGTTCGGCCCACAGCGCGGCGGGGGCGAGATAGCCAAGGGTTTTGCCGGTGCCGGTGCCTGCTTCGGCCAGCAACATATGTGGGCGTTTGGCTTTGCTGCGCGGGGCGAAGATCGCGGCGGCTTGCGAGGCATAGGCGCG
>JBEAOQ010000397.1:0-3171 GCA_041164845.1 Pseudomonadota bacterium
GATGAGGCGGCGCTGGTGGCGGTGTTGGCTGGGCGGCGGGTGACTTTGCGCGGCAAGGGGCGGTTTGCGGCGTTGGCGGATGGTGAGGCGGGGCTGGCGGACGTGGTGGCACGCGAATTGCTGGCGGGGCGGATCTATCGAAACCCATTTAGCGGTGAGGAGATGTCGGCGTTGCAGGTGGTGGCGATGCTGAGCGCTTGGCGCGAGCTGATCTTTGCCAACCGGCGCTATGCGGCGATTTTTGGCATTGCGCGGTGGAAACGGGTGACGATGGATGCGCTGTTGTGGGATGGAACTGGGCCAATACGCTATGCAGGGCGTAACATGGCGCAATTGGCTGCGGGTGACCGGGTTTTGGCCTGGCAGACTCGGGTGAAGCCCGAGGTTTTGGCGGATTTGCGCGGGCGCGGGGTGGTGATTGGCGAAATTGAGGATGGCATGATCCGCAGCAATGGTTTGGGGGCCAATTGTGTGCCGCCGCTGTCGGTGATTGTCGATGAGGAGGCGGCGCATTTTGATCCTTCGCGCCCCAGCCGGTTGGAAACAATTTTGCAAAATGGCGATATTCCGCCAGAGATGGTGGCGCGGGCGGCGGCCTTGCGCCAGCGGCTGGTGGCGGCGGGGATTAGCAAATATGGCGCGGATGGGCGCGAACATGTGCGACAAACCGTGGGGGGAAAACGGCGGGTGTTGGTCGCGGCGCAGGTCGAGGATGACCGTGCGGTGTTGCTGGGTGGGGCGGGATGCACCAACCGCGCTTTGTTGGCGCGGGCGCGGGAATGTGAGCCTGAGGCACATATTATTTTCAAACCACATCCTGATGTCGAGGCGGGGCATCGGCGCGGCGCGGTTCCAGAGGATGAGGTCATGGCTACTGCCGATGCGATTGAACGGCGGGCGTCGATTGGCGCGCAATTGGCGGGGGTTGATGCCATTCATGTTATCAGTTCGCTGGCGGGGTTTGAGGCTTTGTTACGCGGGGCCGAGGTGACAACGCATGGTGTGCCATTTTATGCCGGATGGGGGCTGACCCGCGATTTGGGGCCAGTGCCAGCGCGGCGTAACCGGCGGCGAACATTGGATGAATTGGTCGCGGCGGTGTTGATTTTATATCCGCGCTATTTGGATCCCGTGACGCGGTTGCCTTGCGGGCCGGAAGTGTTGGTTGAACGGATGGCAGCGGGGCAGGCGCTGGTATCATCGCCATTGGTGGCGCTGCGCGAGATGCAGGGGCGGGTGCAAAATTGGGCGCGGGGGTGGGGTTTGTTTTATAACAAGGTGCTTAACCGACAGCCCCCACCCCAACCCCTCCCCTGAAGGGGAAGGGGCTTAAGTTAGCACTTTCCCATCCGCCACATGCCATTGCGCCAGATTTGCGCGGATGGCGGCGAAGGGGGTGGCTTCGGTGCCGGTCATCCACACTTGCGCGGGGCCGCCCGCCAGTTGGTCGAACAGCGCAGCGCGGCGGATGGGGTCGAGATGCGCGGCGACTTCATCAAGCAGCAGCAGACGCGGGGTGGGGCTGGGGCCGGTGAGGCCAGCATGGGCCAAAGTTATGGCGATAAGCATAGCTTTTTGCTCGCCAGTGGAGCAGCTGGCGGCGGGCTGCGGGGCGGTGTTGGGACTGGGCAGGGTGACGATCAGATCGTCGCGGTGGGGGCCGATCAGGCTACGCTGCGCGGCGCGATCACGCGGGCGGTTGGCGGCAAGGGCCATTTGCAGGGCGTACGATTCCAACGGACCACCGGCGTGATAGCCGAGATGCGGGCGGGCAAAAGCTCCGGTTGGCTGGGTTAAGATGGCGGCGTTGAGCCGGTCAATTAGCTGAGATCGGGCGGAGGAAATGCACGCACCGGCTTCGGATAATTGGGCGTCAAGCGCATCGAGCCAGCGCGGGTCGGGGGTGGATTGGTCTGATAACAGGCGGTTTCTCTCGCTTAAGGCTTTGTCATAGCGGGCGGCATTGCGGGCGTGGGCCGGTTCCAGTGCCAGCACCAGCCGATCAAGAAAGCGCCGTCTGCCGCCGGGGCTGTCCATAAATAAACGGTCCATCGCCGGGGTGAGCCATGATAGGCTGAGCCATTCACCCAGCGATGCGGCGGGGCTTTCGGCGCTGTTGATATGGACGATGCGGCGCGACGGGCGGGAGGGATGGGTGCCGGTGCCAAGGGTAAGCGGTTCATGGCCGCCCAATTGCAGTTCGGCACTGACCGCAAAGCCGCCATCGCCGCCGCGTCCCGCCATGTCGGGCAGGGGGGCACGGCGCAGGCCACGGCCCGGGGCGAATAGCGAGATGGCTTCGAGAATATTGGTTTTGCCCGCGCCATTTTCACCGATCAACAGATTGAATTTGTCGCTGCCGACAAGCTGGCTTGCGGCATGGTTGCGAAAATGGGTCAGGCGGATGCGGTTTAGGGCCATGTCGGGATGGCTATAAGGATTTTCTGGCTGATGGGTAGGGGGAGGGAAAAGAACGGCTGGGCTGTTGGATATGAAATTTTATGCGAATGGGATGAAAGAAAAGAAGGGTTCGCGCAGAGGCGCAGAGCCGCAGAGAAGGGGTTTTGAGGGGGAAATTATGCTGTAACCTCAAAAATAACTTGGCGCTGATCAATTAGGGTGTGAACCCATATTATTATCTTGATTTATTGTTGATGCATTGATTCAGTGTCCGAGAAGGAGATTGGATTATGCGGTTTGATTTAACGGATGAAGAATGGGCAGTGATTGAGCCGTTGCTTCCAGCAGCCAAGCATGGGCCTGCGCGGGTTGATGATCGGCGCGTGTTGAACGGGATTTTCTATATTTTGCGCACAGGCGCACCTTGGCGCGATTTACCGGAGCGCTACGGCCCGAGAACGACGGTGTATAATCGGTATAACCGGTGGGCGCAGCGCGGGGTTTGGAGGGGGATATTCGATGCCTTGGCCAAAGAATGCGATGACGCACTGGTGTTCATCGACGCCAGCATCGTCAGAGCACACCGGGCCGCCAGCGGCTCAAAAAGGGGGAACTACAAGAAGCTATTGGCCGCTCACGAGGCGGTCGTACGTGCAAAATTCACGCTGCTGTATACGCCAAAGGCCGCCCTTTGCGTTTGGCAATATCGGGCGGGAACACACCCATGACAGCCAGATGATGCACGCCTTTCTAAACTGGGAAAAACCGCCG
>JBEAOQ010000398.1:0-8076 GCA_041164845.1 Pseudomonadota bacterium
CCGCCAGTGACCAAAGATGCGCCGTCGGATTGGGCCTCACCAATAAACGACAGGATTCGGCTGAATTGCGGTTCATTGGCGGCGGTGCCCATTTCGGTTTCCATCAGACGCGGATCGCCCATTTTGATCTGGGCGGCGCGTGCGGCCAAAGTGTCGACCATCCGGTCATAGATCCCGCGCTGCACCAACAACCGCGATCCGGCGATGCAGGTCTGGCCGGTGGCCCCGAAAATCCCCGCCAAAGCCCCGACCATAGCGCGGTCAAAATCGGCATCATCAAAGATGATATTCGGCGATTTCCCGCCCAATTCCAACGCAACCGGCCGCAGGTTTCCTCCCGCCGCTTGTGCGATGCTGCGTCCCACAGCCGGACTGCCGGTAAAGCTAACCTTGTCAACATTGGGCGAACTGACCAGCGCCTTGCCAGTATCAGCCATGCCGGTAACGACATTGATGACCCCTGCGGGAAAACCCGCCTGATGCGCCAATTTGGCAATCTCCAACGTGGTGACGCTGGCATGTTCGCTGGGCTTAATCACAATGCAGTTGCCCGCAGCCAGCGCGGCAGGCAGTTTGTTGGTCAGGATGGCGACGGGCGAATTCCACGCGGTAATCGCCGCAATCACGCCATAGGGTTCGCGGATGGCCAGATCCATCGTGTCGCGCTGATCCAGCGGAACGACCGCGCCGTGCATCTTATCCGCCCAACCCGCAAAATAGCGGAAGATGCGGGCGCTATAGCCCATCTGGCTGGAGGTTTCGCGGATGACTTTGCCATTATCAGTGGTTTCCATCAGCGCCAGTCGATCGGCATGGACATCAATCAAATCGGCCAATTTGTTCAGCAATGCGGCGCGTTCGCCGGGCAGGGTTTTCGACCAATGGCGGTCATAAACATCGCGGGCAGCGGCGATGGCATCGGCGACATCATCCGCCGTGGCCACCGGAATATGCGCCCACACCGATTGGTCATAGGGATTGACGGCGGGGATGGTGGCACCATCGGAGGCATCGCGCCATGTGCCATTGATGTAGAGTTGGTAGGTTTCGGCCATGATTATTCCCTCTGAATGTGCCATTTCTCTATGTCGCGGCAAGAGGTGGGAAATTGAGTCGGTGAGGGTCTGGATAGTGAAGATGGCGTGTTTCTTTTCGAACCATCAAAATCAGCTTTTGCCGCGCCCGCCGACATTGGCCATATAGGCGGCCATTTTGGTTTGATAATCCGGATTGAGCATCAGCGCGCTATTGGCCATGCGTTCGACATGGCGGCCCATTTCGGGGCCAAGTTCAGCGCAGAGTTCGATGGCGATTTTGGCCGCGCCCATTTGTTCGGGATTTTGTTTCGCCAGATGGCGGCAGAAATCGAGCGATTCTTGGTCCAGCGTGTCATCGGGGAAAATTTGATGCACCAGCCCCATAGTATAGGCCATTTCGGCGGTGGCGGGTTTGTTGGCCATAATCAGCCAGCGCGCCCAATGCGGGCCGCATAGACGGGTCAGGCGGCTGACACCGTTGGAAGCGGGCAACACGCCAAACAGCCCTTCGGGAAAGGCATAGGCGGCGCTTTGGCCGGCCAGACGGAAATCGCAGGACAGTGACATTTCCAGTCCGCCGCCGACGCACATCGCATGGTGGGCGACGACGATCGGCTTTTCAATATGCTCCATCTCATCCCATAATTGCTGCATATTATTGAGATTGAGCCGGTGATTTTCGCGGATGCCTCTGGCTGTGTGGGATTTGCTGGCGGCGGGTGAGACGACGCGCTGGTTTTTGCCTTTTAGATCGGCACCTGATGAGAAATAACGGCCGGTGGCGCGGATCAGCATGACTTTGAGATGCGCACTCTCACGCAGATGCAGCACCGCCTCGGTCAGCAAATCCATCATTTCCATGGTGATGGAATTGAGTTTGTCAGGCCGATTTAGGGTGGCGATCAGGACGCCATCTTCGGTTTCTTCTGTGAGCAGGTGGGGGGCTTCGGTCACGGAGTTATTCCTATCAATTAGAGCTTGAAAACTTTAGATCGAACCAATCTCGTCATTGTGAGCGCAGCGTGACGCAGCAGACCCTAGCTCGGGTGATGGACTGCTTCGCTACGCTCGCAAAGACAATTTAACATAATGCCATCTCGCTCTAGGCGCGGGTGCGTGGCAAGCCAAGACCGCGTTCGGCAACCATGCTGCGGTGGACTTCGCTGGTGCCGCCATAGATGGTGGTGCCTTGGGCATGACGATAGCTCATATTGACCAGCGCCGCTGCGCCTGCACGTTTGGATAGCGAGAGCGGGGCAGTGAGATCGAGCAGATCGCGCGAATCGCTGTGAAATTTCTCGGAAGAGAACAGCTTGGCCATCGGGCCAAAGGCGAAATTGGGTTTCTTTTCGACGCTGGCCCATTGGGCGCGGAAGGCCAACATATCGGAAATCCACACATGCACCATGCTGCGGGCGAGGCGGGTTTGGGCGGCGGTATTGGCGATTAATGGTCTGCCTGCGCGGGTAATTTCGCGGCAGAGTTCTTCGGCGGCTTGGCAATTTTTGCGCATGACTTTGCCAAAACCGCCGCCATGTTCCATTTCCAGAGCTGCGCTCATAGTTTTTACCCCGCCGTCTACTTCGCCCAAACGATAGCTATCTGGGATTTTTACCCCATCATAGAAAGTGATATTTGTCCGTTCGTCTTGGAACGTATAGACGGGTTGGACGGTCACGCCATCGGCTTTGAGCGGCACGATGAACATGGTCAGGCCTTTGTGTTTGGCGACATCATTGTTGGTGCGCGACAGCATCAGCACATAATGCGCGAGATTGGCCCCGCTGGTGAACATTTTGGTGCCGTCAATCCGCCAGCCATTGCCATCGGGGGTGGCTTTGCATTGGGCGGCAAAGACATCGCTGCCCGATGCCGGTTCGCTGTAGCCAAGGCTGCAAATGACTTCGCCCGAGAGAATTTTGCTGAGGACATCCTTTTTCAGCTCATCGCTGCCATATTTGTGGATCATCATCGCGACCATCGCAGCGACACCAGCAGCGGGGGTTTTATAGCCGACATCTTCCATCGCATCTGAGGCGGCGATTTTGGCATAGGGCGGGATGTCGCGGCCCGATAATGCGGCGGGTAGGCCGGGGAAAAGCAGCTTTTCTTCGGCCAATTTTTGATGAATTTCGGGCACATAGCCTTCCCACGAATAATGGAATTTGGCGCGGATTTCGGGGGTGGCGTGTGTGTCGAAAAAAGCGTGAATTTCTCGCGAAATGGCCTCTGCGGCGTCGCCAAGTTCGAAATCAATCGGCACATTGCCAGTGTCTGGCAGGGGGGTGGTTTCACCGGCATAGAGCCGCCGCGCCCCTTCTTCGAGCAGCAACTGCGGATCGCCCAGCACCAATGGCCAGGCTTTGGCGCGCAGATTGAACAGGTAAATGTCATATTCGGTGGTCAGGCCATAGCCGCCGAAAGTGTGCAGCGCACGGGCAGCGGCGCGGGCGGCGGAGTCGATATTCCACCATAGCGATAGGCTGATTTCTGCTCCGGCCTCTGGTCTGCCATCAATAATATCGCGGATAGCTTTCCAATTGAGAAATTTGCCGCCATCGACATCGCACAGTAAATCGGCAAGCGCGTGTGAGATGCCTTGGAAAGTGCCAATAAGCTGGCCGAATTGGGTGCGCTCACAGGCATAGGCCGCGCCCAGTTTGAGCGATTGGCGGCCCAGACCGGCCAGCGCGGCGGCGGTGAGGATCTTCCATTCTTCGATACCGGCGGCAAAAATGGCCAAAGCGTCGTCTCCGCTGGCCAGCATAGTGGCGGGCAATGCGCCCAGATTCACTTCGGCCAATGGGGTCGAGGCGAGGTTTTCTTCGGATCTGCGGGCGTCGGTGGGGATGGGGATGAGAACCACGCTATCGCCTTTGCGGGCGACAACGGCTGTGGCAATTGTGCCACCAGCGACCCATTGCAGGGGCTGGGAGGCAACGTCGGCCATCGCGATGCTGACGACAGCTTCGCCCGCCATGGCGCGGGCAAGGATGTCTTGGCCCGCCGCGCCGCCAATTTGGCCAAGGATGCGGGCGGCGACCAATGCCTCGGCCAGCGGGCCGGACACCAGGGTGCGGCCCGCTTCTTCCATCACCAGCGCGGCATCAAACAGGCCCATTTCCATGCCGCCCGCAGATTCCGGCACGCGCATAGCGAAAGCACCAAGTTCGGCCAGACCAGACCACAGAGCGGGATCAAAGCCGATGGAATTTTCCGCAACCATGGCGGCACGGACACGGGCCATGCTGGAATTTTCATCCAAGAAACGGGCGAAAGTGTCGCGGACCATTTCCTGTTCGGCGGTAAGGTCAAAATTCATGGTCTGTCTCGTCTGTTACTGCGGGATGAATCGAACCACCAGCGTTTTCATGCCGCAGAGCAATTGTCTATCTGTGTTGCAGCGCGGCGGCGATATAGTACATAAAAACGGGCCCCCCAAATGGGAGGCCCGCAAGTTTCGGCTTTGCGCCGTTATTTTATGGGGCAAAATTACCCGCCAAAACGATATTTCAGACGGGCGCCAAACATCCGTGGCTCGCCAATGATGTTGGAGACGAAGCCCGAACCCGCCTGAACATTGGCATGCAGCAGCACATGTTCGTTGGTCAGATTGGTGATGAAGAAGGCCGCATCAATCGGCATGCCGCCAACGCTATCCCAGTTTACATTGAGGTTGATCACATTAGTTTTGGGCAGGATGCCATAGCTGCTGGCGAAGGTTGCGGGAACAGCCGCCGAGCAGTTAAACAGGTTGATGTTGGTATTGGCGGTTTGCGCAGCGCCAGTCGGCGAGAGCAAGCACGAGGCCAGAACTGGCGGATCGCTAACCGCACGATAGGCCGAGGTATAGACCATGGTTGCACCCAGTGTCACCCTGCCCACCGTTTCAGGCAGAGGCAAACGATAGCTGCCCGTCAGCACCAATTTATGCGGGATAGCATTGGGAATTGGCGAATTTACTGGCAGCGGCCGCAAATCCAAGCCCGCCAAAGTGCTGTTACGTGACAGAATATAGGTCGAGACATCGGTCACTTGCGACACTTTGGTTTTCAGATAGGCATAGCTGGCTTCCAGCTTGAACCCTTTGAACAGGGTGACGCCAGCTTCGATTTCCAAACCGCTCAGCTTGGATTTGCCTTGGTTAAGGATAACCGTGGTTTGTGGGCAGACCGAAGTTGGGTTGCATTGGATGCCAATTTGCAGCTGTTGATCGCTGAAATTATTGTGGAAGGCCGAGATGTTGAAATATCCGGGCATTTGACCGCGCCAGCTGGTTTTTGCCCCGACTTCAAAGGTGTCAACCTTTTCCTTGTTGTAATCTTGCACCTGATCGAGGCCAAAGGAAGCCACGCCGCCCTGACGATAGCCGCGTGAATATTTGGCATAAAGCAGGGTGGTGTCATTTGGTTTGAAATCAATGCCCAACAGCCAAGTTGGCGCGCTGGTTTTGACGGTATGCGCCTCTTTGCACTGATTTGCCGCATCGGATGCTGCGAAGAATCCCTTGCTGGGGTTGGAGACATTGGTGCCGTCTTGGATATTGGCGGGGTAGCCAAAGGTGACATTGTTGTTACAGAACCCAACCCCATTAGCGAGGCCAGCGAGAGCTGTATTCCCGTTGGGAACTGTCAGCGTTTTGCTATTAAAACCGGTGCTTAGCGAGGTTACGGCAAGGTTCGCATTGGTGTAGTAACGCAGGTTAATAAGCTGGAAATTGCTGGTCATCGTATCCCATGTATAGCGGATACCGCCGGTCAGCTTGATCTTGTCATTCAGCTTATAGATGCCCTGCCAATAGATGGCTTTGTCGCGGAAATAGTTTTTGGTCAGCGACAGGCCAACCCGGCCCAGCGAAAATTGCTGGGTTCCGGTGGACATGCAGATTTGGCCGGGGTCGGTTTGCACTGTGATCCCGCCGACCGCCGGAAGTGCGCTGCCATTGGGGCCGCAAGGGGTTTGCGACGGGCCAGCGGTGCCCGATTTACCCAGTGGATTGCTGCTTTCCAGATAGAGACCGCCTTGCCAGTTGAATGTATCGCCGTGCCCTTGGAATTGCAGTTCTTCGACAAATGATGCTTCGGCATTGGTGTGTAGCCCATAGGGGGCGCGGGTCATCGAGAAGTTGCGCACGGCCAAAGGCGAATTTACCGCCGCAAATTGGGCGGTGGACACGGCATTGGTTGGGATGCCCGCAACAGTTGGGTTATAGAGGCCAAACAGATCCAGCGTGGTGTCGCCATAGAAATGGCTGTAGCTGATGATGTTTTTGACCGTGAGATGGTCATTGGCTTCCCATTTGGTGGTGTTGATCGCTTGCCATGTTTTCGATTCGGAACGCGAATCCCACACTGAATTGGATACGCACCACCAATTTCCGCCGCAATTGGCCGCTTCATTGGCCATTTGGTTCATGGCGATCAGGCCGTTGGATGTGACGAGGCCGGTGACATTTTGACCCGCATCCAAAGTTCCCGCTGGGGCGACACCGGTCAAGCCCGAATAGGGTTCGCGGTAGAAAGCCTGGGTGATTTTGGGAATGACGCCGGTGCTTTTGGAATGAGACCAAGTGGCGACGGTGTAGCTTTCGATATCGGGGGTGACATCCCAAACCGCGCTGAAACGGGCGGCCCAATAATCCACGCTACCGCCAGCTTTGCCATTGGGGCCAAAGCCGATAGCGCCGGCATTTTGCAAATAGCCGTCACGTTTGTTGCGATCAACGCCGATACGCATCCGAAAGGTTTCGTTGACGGGGACATTGACCACCGCAGTAACGCGGCGGAGGTTGTAATCACCCAGCGAGGCTTCGATAAAGCCTTCGAATTTACTGGTTGGTTTTTTCGGGACGAGCATCACCGCGCCGCCGGTTGAGTTGCGGCCTTGCAGGGTGCCTTGTGGTCCTTTTAGAACTTGGACATTCGACAGATCGAACAGATTGCCCGGCCCAGCGCCATCGCCGCCTTGGGTTGCGCCCGAACCACGCGGCGCGACGACATCGGCGAAATAGGTGCCGACGGTGGCGGTGGTGCGTTGCTCTTGGGTAAAGCCGCGCACCGTCCATGTGGTATTGTCCGAACCGAAACGGTTGTTGGTGGACAGGCCCGGCGTATAGGTGGCGATGTCCTTGGCCGATTGGATATTATTGTTCGCCAGCGTTTTTTCATTCAACACGGTGATGGAAATCGGCACGTCTTGCAGCTTTTCCTCGATCCGGCGAGCGGTGACGATGATGTTGTTGGCATTGTCATCATCGGCGGCGGTAGCGGCGGTTTTGCCCTTGGCTGCCTGTGCCCAAGCGGGGCTGGCGACGGCCATGCCCAGCGCGGTAGCCGCCAGCAAGACGGATTTCGAGTTATATGTGAAGCGCATGATAGTCTCCCCCATTTTGCTCTGGAACTTGGTGTTCCGGTAGCGCGCCATGGTTGGCGTGAGTTGTATCTGGGGCAATGTTTGCACATGTGTTCAGCAAGTCAAACAGATTTTTATCGCTTTGACATAATTTTACGCGGATGGGTTTGAATGTGGGGATATGGCAACAGTTGGGTGCCATTTTGCGCGGTATGGGTGGGGGTGATACCGCGTGCGGAATGGCTACTCCCCGCAGCCAGTTTGACTGCGTTAAGCACGCAAGACCCTTACCCGATCAGATTTGCTCTGATCGATCGGATTAGTAAGGGTCTAGGTTGTAGTGACAAATTGGGTGTTTCTCATTTGGTGTAAATTGTGATTCAACACTGGCTTTTGGAGTTTGGTGTGTCAGGCGAGATACTTAGAGACGATCAATGGGCGGTTTTGCGTGAGTTTGTGCCGGGCGGTCGCAAAGGCAAGCGCCGGCCGCGTAGCGATGGGCGGAGGTTTTTCGACGCGATTTTGTGGCTGGCGCGGTCGGATGATCCCGACATGGAATGGATCGCCATCGATGCGACGGTCATTCGGGCACAGGCCCAAGCGGCGAGAGCACCGCTAAAAAGCATGTACTGCGCCTGTCGAAGTAGGGGGCCAGAAAGCCTAAGATCTTGGCCGTTCACGTGGCGGA
>JBEAOQ010000399.1:0-2992 GCA_041164845.1 Pseudomonadota bacterium
CATGCGGTGGCGGGTAATGCCAAGGTTTTGGCGGCGGCCTTGCAGGAAGCGGGTTTGGATATTGTGTCGGGGGGCACCGACAACCATCTGATGCTGGTCGATCTGCGGCCCAAATCAGCCAAGGGCAAACATGCGGAAAAGGCTCTCGATCGCGCATCCATTACTTGCAACAAGAACAACATCCCGTTTGACACCGAAAAAGCGGTGCTGACGTCGGGGATTCGGCTGGGCACACCGGCGGGCACCACGCGCGGTTTTGGCGTGGCCGAATTTCAACAGATTGGCGCGTTAATTGCCGAAGTGGTCGAAGGTTTGCGCAAAAATGGCGAGGCTGGCGATGCGCAAGTTGAGGCTTCGGTAGCGGCGCGGGTTGAGGAACTTTGCGCCAAATTCCCGATTTATCAGGGGATGTGAGGCGACATGCGCTGCCCATTTTGCGCCCATGACGACAGCCAGGTAAAGGATTCGCGGCCCACCGAGGATAATACCGCGATCCGCCGCCGCCGCCAGTGTGAGAGCTGTGGTGGGCGGTTTACGACGTTTGAGCGGGTGCAATTGCGCGATATTATCGTGGTAAAAAGTGATGAGGCGCGAGAGAATTTTGATCGGGCCAAGATCGAGAAATCGGTGGCGCTGGCTTGCCGCAAACGCGGGCTGGGGCAGGAACGGCTGGATCAGCTGGTGTCGGGGATTCAGCGCCAGATCGAGACTTTGGGCGATGCCGAAGTGTCGTCGCAGATGATTGGCGAGATGGTGATGGATGGGCTGAAGGCGCTGGATAGTGTGGCCTATATCCGCTTTGCCAGCGTCTATCGGGATTTTAACGAAGCGCGGGATTTTGAGGAATTTGCCAGCACGGTGCGGGATGTGGGGGGGGAGTGATGTCCTGAGCAAGTTTATCTTCATTCACTTTTCCTCCCCGCTCATCCCGAGCGAAGTCGAGGGACTATACCGAGCGAAGTCGAGGTAACAAATGCCGTTCTGGACCTATATTCTGCGTTGCGCCGACAACTCATATTATACCGGCCATACTGATAATTTGGTAAATCGGGTTGGCCAGCACCAATCTGGGATCATTCGTGGCTATACACATGACAAATGCCCCGTGGAATTGGTATGGGCAGAAGAGTTTCAAACCCGCGTTGATGCTTTTAATGCAGAATTTCGGATAAAAAAATGGTCGCGTGCAAAAAAGGAATCGTTGATCGCTGGGAATTGGGAGCGGCTTTCGTATTATTCTATTCCACCAAAAGAGCGCATGAACAAAGCGTCGACTGCGCTCGGCAAAACCCCTCGACTTCGCTCGGGGCGAGCGGACTTGGCGGAAATACCAAATATGCCCATCATCGTCCTTGTCCGCCCGCAATTGGGTGAGAATATTGGCAAGGCGGCGCGGGCGATGCTCAATTTTGGGCTGACCGAGATGCGGCTGGTGGCCCCGCGTGATGGTTGGCCCAATCCCAGCGCCGGGCCAGCGGCGGCGGGGGCGGATGTGGTGCTGGCGGGGGCGCTTGTGTTTGATAGTTTGGCTGATGCGGTGGCCGATATTGCGCATGTTTATGCGACAACCGTGCGCAAACGCGGCGTGACCAAGCCGGTGCTAACCCCCGAAGCGGCGGCGATGGCCATTCACCGTGATGCGCCCACTGGCCGCAGCGCGATTATTTTCGGGCCGGAGCGATCAGGGTTGGATGTTGATGATGTGGCACTGGCGCGCAGCATTATCACCGTGCCGATAAACCCTGAATTTGGTTCGTTAAATTTGGCACAGGCGGTTATTTTATGCGCCTATGAATGGTCCAAATTTGCCGCAATGGCCCAGCCACCACTTGAAGAAATCCTGCCCCCCGCCCCGCAAGCCGAACTGGAAGGGTTGATCGAACATATAGAATCCATGCTGCTGCCGCGTGGCTATTTCCGGCCCAAGGCACGCAGCGTGGCGACGCGGCTGACTTTGCGCAATATGCTGACCAAACCGGCATGGAATGTGCTGGAAATGCGGTCGATGCGTGGGGTATTGTCAGCATTGGACCGCGATCCGAATGGCGATTGGTCGGAGTGAGTCATACCGCAAACGATAATTGTCTGGACAGCTTTAAGGGTGTTACGCAATATGCCGCTTGCAAATTTTGAGGTTCCACATGAAATCCGCTTTATTTATCAGCCTGTCCCTGCTTGTTTCTTTGCCAAATGTGGCAATTGCCGCCGAAACATCCGCTACCGGCACAGCAACGCCAAAGGAAAAGAAAATCTGCCGCGCCGATGTCAACACCGGCTCGATCATGCCCAAACGCACCTGCCACACCAAGGCGGAATGGGAGGCGCTTGACCGGCAAAATTCCAGCGCAGCGGGCAAGACGATTGATGGCCAAGAGCGCGGCTTGGGCAATAATGGCGGCAATGTCCCAGTTAGCTGACACTCATCGCTTGACCTAAGCCCCCTGCCCCGCTAAGCGCGCCCCTTCGCAATGGACCCTGCACTCCGGTGAAGCAGGTGTCGCATGTGGCAAATGGCCATATGGTGCGGTTCCGGATGAGAAACCAGACGCTGTGTCTGGATGCAAATTGAAAGGATGCGCCATGTCTAAGCGCAATGCGTCGAAGTATAAATTGGATCGCCGGATGGGCGAAAATATCTGGGGCCGTCCCAAGAGCGCGGTCAACCGCCGCGCCTATGGCCCCGGTCAGCACGGCCAACGCCGCAAAAGCAAGGTTTCCGATTACGGCATCCAGCTGCGCGCCAAGCAAAAGCTGAAGGGTTATTACGGCGAAGTCACCGAAAAGCAATTCAAGCGCACCTATCAAGAAGCGGCGCAGATGAAGGGCGATACCGGCCAGAATCTGATCGGTTTGCTGGAACAGCGGCTGGATATGATTGTTTATCGTTGCAAATTCGCACCGACCATCTTTTCGGCCCGTCAGATCGTTAGCCACGGCCATATCCGCGTCAACGGCGTCCGTTGCAACATCGCCAGCCGCCGCGTGCGCCCGG
>JBEAOQ010000400.1:0-2534 GCA_041164845.1 Pseudomonadota bacterium
ACGGCTGTTGGCTGATCTCATGGCCATTGGCGCCCCCGCTGATGGCGTCCAGCCGCGCCCGGAATTCGAAGCTCCCCACCGTCCCGGCTTGTAAATCATGGAATATCTGATCGATACGGATGTTGCCATTCATCTGCGCGATGGCGCAGCTGCGGTTGCCGCGCTTATCATCCAGCTTGATGCTATGCCGTCAATGTCCATCATCACCCTCACCGAATTGCAAGTCGGCGCGGCTCAATCAAACAATGGCCTGCGCGCTGCTCTGCTCACCCGCTTGCGTCAATCAGTCCCAGTGCTGCCCTTTGGCGAACCAGAGGCCGAAGCCTATGGCCGCATCATCGCCGCAATGGGCTATGATCGGCGCTGCGTTTTGGATCGAATGATCGCCGCACAAGCCATCACCTCTGGCCGACGTTTGATAACCATGAATGGCCGCGATTTTGCCAAGATTCCGGGGCTTGATCTGGAAGTCTGGACAGCCCCGTAATTCTCCCTCCCCCTTGAGGGGGAGGCTCGGGATGGGGTTGGCCTAAGCTCTCGTTAACACGCTCCCCCTACTCCTCCCCCATCCGCAACGCCGCAATAACCCTTCGACAGGCTCAGGGTGAGCGGTCAGTTGAGCTACTCTTCGCCCATGCGAAGAGCAGCGATGAAAGCCTCCTGCGGAATGCTCACATTGCCATATTCGCGCATCCGCTTCTTGCCCTCTTTCTGTTTTTCCAACAGCTTCTTTTTGCGCGAAATATCCCCGCCATAGCATTTCGCCGTCACATCTTTGCGCATCGCGCTAATCGTTTCGCGGGCAATCACTTTGGCACCAATCGCCGCTTGGATCGGAATTTTGAACATATGGCGCGGGATCAAATCCTTCAGCCGCTCGACCAATCCGCGCCCCCGCGCCTCGGCTTGGCTGCGGTGGACAATCATGCTCAAGGCATCGACCGGCTCGTTGTTGACCAAAATATTCATCATCACCAAATCGCCATCGCGCAGGCCAATCTGTTCATAATCAAAACTGGCATATCCGCGTGAAATGCTCTTCAACCGGTCATAAAAATCAAACACCACCTCATTCAGCGGCAATTCGTAACTGACTTGCGCCCGCCCACCGACATAGGTCAGCCCGGTTTGAATCCCCCGCCGATCTTGGCACAGCTTCAAAATCGACCCCAAATATTCATCCGGCGTATAAATCACCGCCTTAATCCACGGCTCTTCCATATCGCGGATTTTCACCTGATCGGGCATGTCCGATGGATTATGCAAATATTGCGTGCTGCCATCGTTCATCGACAACCGGTAAACCACCGATGGCGCGGTGGTTATCAAATCCAGATCATATTCGCGCGACAGCCGCTCCTGAATAATCTCCAGATGTAACAACCCCAAAAACCCACAGCGAAAGCCAAAACCCAGCGCCGCACTGCTTTCCATTTCAAACGAAAACGACGCATCATTCAGCCGCAATTTGGCGATAGACTCGCGCAATTTCTCAAAATCGGCGGCATCGGTGGGGAACAGCCCGCAAAACACCACCGGCTGCACCTCTTTGAACCCGGGCAAAGCCTTGGTCGATCCGCCCTTGACCGTGGTAATCGTGTCACCCACCCGCGCCTGCGCCACCTCTTTGATTTGCGCAGTAATAAAACCAATCTCGCCCGGCCCCAACTCGTCCAGCTGCTCGATCTTGGGCCGCATACATCCCACGCGGTCGATCAAATGCTCGGTGCCGCCAGCCATAAATTTGACCTGCAACCCCTTGCGGATCACCCCATCAATCACCCGCACCAAAATCACCACGCCCAAGTATGGATCATACCAGCTATCAACCAACATCGCAGTCAACGGCGCGGCGCGGTCACCCTTGGGCGGCGGAATCCGCGTGACAATCGCCTCCAACACCTCGGCAATGCCAATCCCCGCCTTGGCACTGGTCATCACTGCTTGCGATGCATCCAGCCCGATCACTTCTTCAATTTCCGCCCGCACCTTTTCCGGTTCGGCAGCAGGAAGGTCTATCTTATTGATAACCGGCACAATCTCATGGTCATGCTCGATAGATTGATAAACATTGGCCAAAGTCTGCGCCTCAACCCCCTGCGCCGCATCAACCACCAACAATGCGCCCTCACAGGCCGCCAATGACCGCGACACCTCATAGGCAAAATCGACATGGCCCGGCGTATCCATCAAATTCAACGCATAGGTTTCGCCGTCCAACGCGGTATAATTCAACCGCACCGTCTGGGCCTTGATGGTGATCCCGCGTTCGCGTTCAATATCCATATTATCAAGCACTTGCGCACTCATCTCGCGCTCGGTCAGCCCGCCGGTAAATTGAATCAACCGATCCGCCAGCGTCGATTTGCCGTGGTCAATATGCGCGATAATTGAAAAATTGCGGATTTTAGACAGTTCAGTCATGGGGGATTTTGGCCAATACTAAGGGATTAAAGCCCCTTCCCCACCTACCGCATGATGTCAAGCCGCAGCGACCAAGTCCTTCATCACAGTATCGCCCAAATCACCCCACC
>JBEAOQ010000401.1:0-9840 GCA_041164845.1 Pseudomonadota bacterium
TGGGCGCATAGAAAGCGCCCTCACCGGGCAATTCTTCCCAGCCATAGTCCGCCGTCGCCAGCCCAGCGCGCACCACCGCGTTGCGCAACTCGTCCTCGGCCTTGTCCCACATCTCGTCCGAGCCGAACCGCTTCTCAGGGCGCAAAGCCAGCTTAATCGAATAGGTGAAGCCAAAGTCCTTATAGACCCGATCGGCCAGCTCGCAAAACGCCTGCACCTCGGCCACGATCTGATCCTCGCGGCAGAAGATATGCGCATCATCCTGCGTAAACTGACGCACGCGCATCAGGCCATGCAAAGCCCCATGCGGCTCGTTGCGATGGCAGCAGCCGTTTTCATACAGTCGCAGCGGCAGCTCGCGATAGCTCTTGATCCCCTGGCGAAAGATCAACACATGCGCCGGGCAATTCATCGGCTTGATCGCCATCAAATCGGCATCACCCGATAACACCGGTGCATCATCTTCGCCGGATGGAATCTCATCGGGGACAACAAACATATTCTCGCGATATTTGCCCCAATGGCCGCTTTGCTCCCATTGTTTGGCATCCATAATCTGCGGGGTTTTCACCTCGACATAGCCCGCCGCATCCAGCCGCCGCCGCATATAGGCTTCCAAACAGCGCCAGATCATATAGCCCTTGGGATGCCAAAATACGCTGCCATGCGCCTCGGCTTGCAGGTGGAACAGATCCATCTCTTGTCCCAGCTTGCGGTGGTCACGCTTGGCCGCTTCTTCCAGCCGCGTCATATGCGCGTCCAGCTGCTTTTTGTTCAGCCAGCCGGTGCCATAAATCCGTGATAACATGGCATTGGCTTGATCGCCGCGCCAATAGGCCCCCGAAACCCGCGTCAATTTGAACGCCGCAGGATCAAGTTTGCCGGTCGATGGCAAATGCGGGCCACGGCACATATCCATCCACGAATCGCCAGACCAATAGACCGACAATTCTTCGCCTTCGGGCAATTCCGCCGCCCATTCGGCCTTAAAACTTTCACCTGCCGCTTGCCACTGGGCAATCAGATCATCGCGGGCAATCACTTCGCGCCGCAGGGGCTTATTCGCCGTGATAATCCGCCGCATTTCCGCCTCTATCGCAGGCAAATCCTCATCGGTGAATGCGCGGATTTTTGGCGCGAAATCATAATAAAACCCATCATCGGTTGATGGGCCAAAGGTAATCTGGGTGCCGGGAAACAGGCTTTGCACCGCTTCGGCCAGCACATGCGCAAAATCATGCCGCGCCAAATCCAGCGCATCGGCTTCATCCCGCGCCGTCACCAAAGCCAGCGCGCAATCGCCGGTAAAAGGATGGCTAAGATCAACCAGCGCGCCGTCAATCCGCGCCGCAATCGCCGCCTTGGCCAACCCCGGCCCAATCGCAGCGGCGACATCAGCAGGAGACGATCCCACCGGCATCGCACGGGTGGAACCATCGGGCAGAGTAATTGTGTAAAGTTCAGACATAGCACAGCCCCCTAAAGCAGGAGTAGCGCGGCTTCAACCCAAGGAAGATCTCAAATCCCGTCTTTGCGAGCGTAGCGAAGCAATCCATCACCTGAACTGGATTATAACCTAGGCTCGCAATGACGATTCTCTCTGTGATCTCTCTGCGAAACGACATGTAAACATGACATATTGTAAATAAAACTTGACATATCTTCCGACTCATATGTAAAGTAACATTGTCATAATGACAAAGGAGCCAATCATGTTTGCCCAACATTCCCCCGCCATGCGCCGCTATCTGGCCCGTCTTGTCGGCTTTATGACCGTCTATATCGCCTTGATTTTCGCGGTCGGCACTCTGTTCCGCCATCATCCGCCACAGGGAAATCTCGCCTATCTCTGCGCAATTCTGCCGGCCTTGCCGATCATCGGGGTGATTTGGACGATCATGCGGTTGTTGATCGAAGAAACCGACGAATATATCCGCATGTTATTCACCCGCCAAACCCTGTTCGCCACCGGATTTTGCCTAACGATTATGACCGTGTGGGAATTTCTGCAAAATTACGATCTGATTGCCCAAGGCACCCACGGCTTCGGCGCAACTTTTGTCTGGTTTATCGGGTTGGGGATTGGTGCAATTTTCAATCGCATCACATTGGGCGAAGGCGGATGCGTATGAAAAACCGCCTCAAAGTCCTGCGTGCGGAAAATGATTGGAGCCAGCAAGACCTTGCCAATATGCTGGCAGTCTCGCGGCAAAGCGTTAATGCCATTGAAACCGGCAAATATGATCCCTCCTTGCCGCTGGCTTTTCGCATTGCTGATCTGTTTGCTAGGCAAATTGAGGATATATTTTTGCGCGATTAATCCATTGCTGCGTAAATAATACTTTACGAATCTGAATCTTATTCTAGCATCGCCTGTAACAGGGAGAAGCTGCATGAGCGATAATCAAAGCCATGACCAAGAAGCAGGCGCATTTGAATTTGACGGCAGCTGGCAAGAATTTGCCCCCATCGCCTTTACCAATCTGCTGCTGACCATCGTCACATTGGGCATTTATCGTTTTTGGGCCACGGCACGCACGCGGCGCTATTTGTGGTCACGCACCCGCTTTATTGATGACCGGCTGGAATGGGCGGGCACCGGAATGGAACTGTTCAAAGGCGCGCTAATGGCGCTGCTCTGCATATTTTTGCCCATCGCCCTGCTCAATATGACTGCGCAACGGCTGGTGCTCAATGGCCATAAAGCAATGGGCGGCGTCTTGTTTTTGGTCATGCTGATCGCGATTTATTTCCTGGTTGGCGTCGCTCGTTTTCGCGCCTTGCGCTATCGCCTCTCGCGCAGCTATTGGCGCGGCATTCGCGGCGGTAGCGATGATTCGGGGGTCAACTATGGCCTGTCCTATCTCTGGAAAAATTTCGTCGGCAGCTTTGCCTTGGGTCTGTTGATTCCATGGTCGATGGTCACTTTGTGGAATGAGCGTTGGGAGAAAATGAGCTTTGGCCCTTATCGCTTTGCGGCGAATGGCCAAGTGCAAGGGCTGATGAAACGGTTCTTGCTGTGCTATTTGGCGCCGTTTTTGGGAATGGCGGGGTTGCTGGTGATGATGATCCCCGTTTTTGTCGCTGGCGGGTTAAAATCTGGCCATTCCAACCCCAATGGCATGGCTTTTTTCTTCTCATTTTTTGGCGTTCTCGCCTTTTACATCATCTTTGGTTTTGTCGTCATGGCCTATTACGCCAAATTTTACCGCCAGATGATTGCGCAAACCTCGCTGCACACCCTGTCCTTCGGCTTCAGCGCCAAAGCAATGGATTGGATCAAGCTGTTTCTCGGCGATTTTGGTCTGGTGATTATTACTCTGGGGATAGGCACAATTTTCATCCCCTATCGCCATTGGAAATTTCAGGTCAGCCATATGCAAGCCTATGGTGAAATTGATGTCGATGACCTCACCGCCTCGACCACCGCCGATGTGACACAGGGTGAGGGGCTGCTGGATGCCTTTGATATGGGAGCTTTATAAGTGCCTGAAAATACTGGTGTAACCGGCGAATTGTTCGATGGCACCAGCGCCCGCCGACGCCATGTATCGCTGGGCTGGGATCATGCAGGACTGACCATCATCAGCGATGGAATCGCCGACGAACAGGTGGCTTGGGCCGATCTGCACCTGCTTGATACATTGCCCGACGCTCGATCCTATGGCCATGCCCATCGCGCCGGTTGGCGGCTGCGGGTGCCGCATGATGCCCCCGCCGAACTGCTGGCCCAATTGCCGCATAACAGCCAGATGGGCGGTTGGATTGACCGTCTAGGCCTTGGCAAATCCATCGTCGCCTTTGCCTTGGCCAGCGCAGCGGTGGTGGCTTTGGTGATGACCGCGCCGACATGGCTTGGCCCACTGGTTCCTGAAACATGGGAGCGTCACATTGGCGAGGCAATGCTGGGCGATCTGGCAGCGTTTCAATGCAAAACCCCGACCAGCGATGCCGCGCTGCAATCGCTATCGGCCCAGCTTGATCCGCGCCATCCGCCGGTGCAGATCGAATTGGTCAAGGTTGATATGGTCAACGCCGTGGCGATCCCGGGCGGGCGGGTGCTGGTGTTTGATAAGTTGGTTCAAGATGCCAAAACCCCCGATGAGCTGGCAGGAGTGCTGGGCCATGAAATTGGCCATGTCCGCAAACGCCATGTGATGCAGGCCTTGCTGCGCGAATTTGGCCTGTCGATTTTGCTCAGCGGGGCCAATACCCAATTCGGCAATTCATTGGGTCAAATCTCGTCGATGAGCTATTCGCGTCAAGCCGAAAACGAAGCCGATGGCTTCAGCCGCGACCGTCTGCGCGCCGCCAATATCTCACCGCAAGCCACCGCTGATTTCTTTGCACGGCTAAAAAAACACGATCCCATCCCGCATAATGTGGTTATGGATTATCTGGCCAGCCACCCCGACACGGCGCAGCGGGAACAGGCTTTTCATGCGGCGGTTCTGACCGATCATGCCTATCAGGCCTCGCTTAATCCCGCGCAATTTGCCGCAATAAAAAATGCCTGTGCGCAGGACAAACGGGCCAAGCAATGGGATTTATTTTAGGATGTGCGGTGTTTTGTCCCATGACTGAAACCCAATTCCACAAACTGTCTCATACCGGCAAATTGGCCTATCAATTCGCCACAGGTTTGGGGCCAACGCTTGTTTTCCTGCCGGGCTATATGTCGGATATGGCGGGGGGCAAGGCGCAGGCGGTCTTGGCATGGGCGCAGGACAATAATCGCGCCTGTCTGCTGCTTGATTATTCCGGCTGCGGGCACAGCGACGGCCAATTTGCCGATGGTTCGCTTGGCCAATGGCGTGATGAGGTCTTGGCGCTGATTGACCATATTACCGGCGGCCCCGTCGTCTTGATTGGCTCGTCAATGGGCGGCTGGCTGATGCTACTCATTGCGCTGGTAATCCCCACCCGCATTGCCGCGCTGGTCGGCATCGCCGCCGCGCCCGATTTCACCAGCTGGGGCTATCCAGCCGATCTGCGGGACAAATTGGCGGCGGGGGAAACTGTCTATGAAGCCAATCCCTATGGCCCCGAACCAACCCCCACCCACGCCAAATTCTGGGCCGATGGTCAGCAAAACCTGCTGTTGCACGGCAAAATCCCGCTAAATTGTCCTGTGCGGCTGATCCATGGCCAAGCCGATACCGATGTGCCTCACACCATATCGCTGACATTGGCGGCGCAGCTGTGTTCAGATGAGGTGCAGGTCACGCTGATAAAAGACGGCGATCACCGCCTGTCACGGCCCCAAGATTTGGCTGTGATTTTGGACCAAATCGCCTGTTTAGGATAAATATGCTGCTGACTCTGTTTGCCCCCCTCCTACTAACACAGGCCATTGGCGGCGGCCCCGGCCCCTTGGTCACCCCGGGGCGCGGGCCAGCAGTCGCGGAAAATCCCTTGCGCGAAGCGGGGGCCAAACGGCGACGCAGCAGTGCGGAACAATCGACTGACCTGCCGACAAATTCGCGGCTTAAACAATGCTTGCAACAGGCCGACAGCGATGCCGAAACCGCTGAAACCACCGCGCTCGCTTGGCTTAAAGAGGCCAAAGGTTCGGCCTCCGCCGAGCCGCAACTCTGTCTGGGTGTGGCCCAAGGGGCGCAAGGCGAATGGGAGGCGGCCGAGGCCAGTTTTATTGCGGGGCGCGATAATGCGGCGGCATCCGACCATTTGATGATTGCGCGGCTGGGGGCGATGGCGGGCAATGCGGCGCTGGCCAATGATGCCCCGGATCGCAGCTTGATCGCCTTGGAATCCGCTGGTGAACAGGCGTATAAGGCAGAGCAGCCGCATCTGGCCGGTGACATTGCATTGGACCGCGCCCGCGCCTTGGTCATGTTGAAACGTGACGACGAAGCCGCCGCCGCTCTGACCGAGGCCCGCGCCGCCAATCCCAATAATCCTGAGGGCTGGCTGTTGTCCGCCACCCTGTCGCGCCGGATGAAGCGATTGGACAAGGCCCAGACACAAATCCAAACCGCCGCCGAATTATCGCCGATTGACCCGCAAATCGGACTGGAAGCTGGGGTTATCGCCCTGTTGTCGGGCCGAGACGAATCGGCACGCAAAAGCTGGCTATCGGTTATCGCTGCCGCGCCCAGCAGCGATTCCGCCGAAAAAGCCCGAACCTATCTGGCGCAAATCACCCCGGTTGCGACCCCCATAGCCGCCCCCGTTGCCACCACCAGCCATTCATCGGCGGATAAGGGTAATCACCCAGTAGGCGCGCAATAAAATATCAGCCATAAGCAATTAACCATCTCTGATTATATTGGGGTCATCGCACCCCGATTGGGGGAGAGCATAAGATGGCCAGCCAAGTTAAAAATTTGAGAAATCAGGCACAAATGGGTGTTGATATGGGCAAAGATACGCAGATTCACCTGACCACCGCACTCGCGCAAGCCTTGCAAGCATCCTTGCTGCCCGGCGAGACACCGCTGGATTTGGGCGAATTAACCGAAGCCGCCGATTTTTTGTTGACCTGCGCCAATAACCTCAGTGCCAGCCACAGCGCGCTCGCGCTTGAAAGCGTGGCCGGCGATAGCGGTAAACGGATGATGCGGATTGCCGCGATCAATGCGGATATGCCGTTTTTGGTCGATTCCATCGCCACCACCATCGCGGCGCATGATTTGCAGATTGATCGTTTGCTGCATCCGGTTGTGGCGGTGTGCCGCAATGCGCAAGGCAAAATCACCGATCTGCCCAGCGGCGAAGCGCCCGGGATCTTGCGCGAATCCTTCATTTATATCGAAACCCGCCGTGCCGATGCCCGCAGCCGCGCCGCGCTAACTGCGGGTTTAGAGGAAACATTGGGTGATGTCCGCGCCGCCGTCTCGGATTGGCCGATGATGCAAATATCTATGGGTGCCGATGCCGATATTCTCGCCGCGATGGACCGTTCCGAAGGGGCGGCGTTGCTGCGCTGGTTCAAGGATGGGATGCTAACCCAGCTGGGCCATGTAACCCGGTTGCGCGATGGCAGTCAGGAAAATGCCCATGGCATATGCCGCACCAGCGCCGCAGAATTGCTGTCCCCAGCCAGCTATGACGCAGCTTTTGCGTGGTTTGAAGCGGCGACGGGAGGCGGACGTCTGCCGCTGATCGTCAAATCGAATCAAATCGCCCATGTCCATCGCCGCGTGCCACTCGATCTGTTTTTGGTGCCGCAATTTACCGGCGGCAAAATCAACGCCCTGTCGGTTCATGCCGGTGTCTGGACCAGCGCCGCTCTGGCCGCTGCGCCCGATCGGATTCCGCGTTTGCGCGCCCAGCTAGACGGCCTCATGGGTAAATTCGGTTTTCAAGCCAAGGGCCATGCGGGCAAGGCTCTGGCCCATGCCCTCACCAAATTGCCGCATGATCTGCTGATCGGTTTTGCCGATGATGATCTGGAACGGGTGGCGATGGCGATGATGAGCCTGATTGACCGCCCCCGCGCCAAATTGGCGCTGGTCGAGGCCCCCTTGGCCCGCCATCTGTTCGCCTTTGTCTGGTTGCCACGTGATGCGCTGACCACGCCGGTGCGGCTGGCGATTGCCGATATGATTACCGCCGCCACCGGCGCAGCTGTGCTCGATTGGAGCTTGGAAGTTGAAGGCAGCGCCTTGGCGCAGCTGTTATTTGTCCTTGATATTCGCGAAGGTTCCCGCCCGCAAGTGGATGAGGCGGCGCTGGATGCCCGTTTGGCGGCGATGCTACGCGGCTGGACCGATGCAGTGGAAGCAGAATTGGCGCAAAGCGAAGGCGCGTCGCGTGCCGCCGCGATTGCCACCCGCTATGCCGATGGTTTTGAAACCGCCTATCGCAGCCTCTATGGCCCAGCCGAAGCCGCAGCGGATATTGCCCGTCTGCGCTATCTTAGCAGCGATGAAGCAGATTCGAGCAGCCAACGCGCTGCGCGGCTCTATCGTTTGGCCCATGACAATCCTGCCGAACTACGGCTGAAAATCTATCAACATGGCGGGGCCATTGCCTTGTCCGACACCGTCCCCGCGTTGGAAAATTTCGGCTTTCGGGTGATCGAGGAAATACCATCCTTGGTGGCTGGTGGATCATTGGGCACCATCCATGATTTTCGGCTGATTCCGGTGCAACAGGGGGCGGTGGATGCCCTGCTGTCCCGCGCTGCCTTGGTGGAAAATGCCATTGCCGATGTGCTCAATGCCACGGCAGAGGATGATGGTTTTAACCGGTTGATTGCGGGATTGGGGCTGGCGGCACAGGAGGCCAATTGGCTTCGTGCGTTCTATCGTTACTTACGCCAAGCGGGGATGAATTTCTCCATAGCCACGGCGGTCGATGCGCTGGCTCATGCGCCAGATGTGACGCGGGGGTTGATTGATCTGTTCCGCGCCCGCCATGATCCGGGTTTGGGCGCTGGACGCGAATCCGCCGAAAATGCCGCGCAAACTGCCATTACCGAAGGGCTTGCCAAAGTCTCTGCGATCAATGACGATCGGTTGCTGCGCGCTTTCCGGTCGCTGGTGATGGCGATATTGCGCAGCAATGGCTTTGCTCCAGCCAGCTCTGCCGCTTTGGCCTTTAAAGTGGACTCAGCGTTGGTTCCCGGCCTGCCCAAACCCCTGCCGTGGCGCGAAATTTTTGTCTATTCGGCGCGGGTCGAAGGCATTCACTTGCGCGCCGGCCCGGTGGCACGGGGCGGATTGCGCTGGTCAGATCGCCGTGATGATTTCCGCACCGAAGTATTGGGATTGATGAAGGCCCAACGGGTGAAAAACGCGGTGATTGTCCCCACCGGGGCCAAGGGCGGATTTTATCCCAAACATCTGCCCGATCCGACCAAAGACCGTGATGGCTGGGCCAATGAGGGCCGTGCCAGCTATCAGCTGTTTATCAGCACATTGCTGTCCATCACCGATAATATTGTCGATGGCCAAGTTGTCCATCCAACATCGGTGCATATCCGCGATGGGCAGGATCCCTATTTCGTCGTCGCCGCCGACAAAGGCACCGCGACATTTTCCGACACCGCCAATGCCATCGCCATTTCGCATGATTTCTGGCTGGATGATGCCTTCGCCAGCGGCGGCTCGAAAGGCTATGACCACAAAGCGATGGGCATCACCGCCAAAGGGGCGTGGCTCTCGGTTCAGCGGCATTTTCTGGAAATAGGCGTCAATGTGCAATCAGACCCGGTTCGGGTGGTGGGCGTCGGCGATATGTCGGGCGATGTGTTTGGCAATGGCTTACTGCTGTCCAAATCGGTGAAGTTGCTGGCGGCATTTGACCATCGCCATATTTTCCTTGACCCCAATCCCGATGCGGCGGCCAGCTGGGCCGAACGCAACCGGATGTTTGCCCTGCCCCGTTCCAGCTGGGATGATTATGACAAGGCGCTGATTTCCAAGGGCGGCGGCGTGTTCCCTCGTGGGCAAAAGGAAATCCCGCTCTCTCCGGAAATACGCGCCGCATTGGGCCTAAGCGTCGAAACCATCGACCCCGAAAGCCTGATGACCGCGATCCTCACCGCGCCGGTAGACCTGCTGTGGTTTGGCGGCATCGGCAGCTATATCAAAGCCGCGCATGAGGTTCACGCCGCCGTCGGCGACCCCGCCAATGATGCGATCCGCGTTGATGGCAGCATGATCCGGGCAAAAGTGATTGGCGAAGGGGCCAATCTCGGCTGCACCCAAGCGGGCCGGATTGAATATGCGATGCTGGGTGCTGACGGTATTGGTGGACGCATAAACACCGATTTTATCGACAATTCCGCTGGCGTTGCCTGTTCGGATAAAGAGGTCAATATCAAAGTGGCCCTTGCCGCCGCCAAACGCGCTGGCCGATTGGACGAAGAAA
>JBEAOQ010000402.1:0-3903 GCA_041164845.1 Pseudomonadota bacterium
ACCTTCCTGTTAAAGCATAAGTTTCGAAAGGATTTGCCATTGGTCAAGGTTCCGCTGGAAGCTGGAACCGTGCTCCTTATGAAGGGGGCGACCCAACATAATTGGAAGCATGGGATCAACAAACAAACGACACCCTGTGGTCCCAGAGTGAATTTGACTTTCAGGACACTGCTTTCCTGAGTTTTATATAGTTCAGGCAGTCAGTTGTGGCGCAGCCTCATGCCCAACACCCCCTCAATAATGATGCCGAATTCTAATGCCTGTGCATCGTCCCGACCCTCGCCCTTGCCACTCACCCAATAAACGAGGCGGTGATTGTGTTTGTGGTTGAGGCGGCGCGATTTCCAGCCTGCCAATTCCCGCCCAGCGGTTCGGGTTTGCCGGTGCCTTTGACGGGGTGGCGCTATTTCACCATCGGGGGTTGCCGCAAGATGGATGTTGCAACAAGTTCAACATGACGGAAATAGTGAGGTGGCGTTGGATTATTTCGGCCCAATACCCACCGCCACACCCTTTTGTGTCGGGTTTGATGCATTTTGCTTTTTTGGTTTTTCCGCTTTGGGTTTGCGGATTTCTTTGCTTGATTTCTTTTGGCTTTTGGCCATGGCGCTGATCCTCTCGGGCGGGTGCCCTGATCCCTGCTTAAGCCCTATTTCCCGTGATAGCCAGCCCCCCTATCGCCCAGCCAGCACCATCTCTGCACCTTTTTCGGCAATCATCATGGTCGGGGCGTTGGTATTGCCCGAGGTGATGCGGGGCATGATGGATGCGTCAATCACCCGCAGCCCCGCTATGCCATGCACCCGCAACTGGCCATCTACCACCGCATCTGGCCCGCTGCCCATGGCGGCGGTGCCGGTGGGGTGAAAGATGGTGGTGCCAATCTCACCGGCAGCGCGGATCAGCTCTTGCTCGCTGGTCAATTCCGCGCCCGGGCGTATTTCCTGCGGGCAATAGCGGGCCAAGGCGGGCTGGGCGGCGATTTGGCGGGTGATGCGAATGGCGGCGGCGGCGCTGTGTTTGTCGCCATCGGTGGTCAGATAATTGGGTGCGATATGCGGTTGGGCAGCGGTGTCGGCGGATGTGATATGGCTGCCGCCCCGGCTTTCGGGGCGGAGCTGGCAGACGCTGGCGGTGAAGGCAGGGTAAGGATCGAGATCGCCGCCGAATGCTTCCAGTGACAGCGGTTGGACATGATATTCCAGATCGGGCGTGGCCAATGCCGGGGTGCTGCGGGCGAACATGCCGAGCTGGCTGGGGGCCATGGCCATTGGGCCGCTGCGGCGCAGGACATATTCGAGGCCGATCATCGCCTTGCCAAACAGGCTGGCGGCGCGCTGGTTCATCGTCGATGCGCCGGAAATGCGGTAAGAACAGCGTAATTGCAGATGGTCTTGGAGATTGCCCCCAACCCCCGCCAAATGGGCGACGGATGTGATGCCCAACTGTGTCAACCGCGCCGCATCGCCGATGCCAGAGCGTTCCAGGATGGCGGGCGAGCCGATTGCGCCAGCTGACAAGATCACTTCGCCCGATGCGGATGCGGTGAATGTGTCATTGCCGCGCCGCCAGATGATGCCATTGGCGCGGACATTCTCCACGATCACCCGATCAACCAATGCGCCGGTTTCTACCCGCAGATTGGCGCGATTTTTGACGGGTTTGAGGAAAGCATCGGCGGCGCTCCACCGCCAGCCTTTGCGCTGGGTGACATCAAACAAAGCCGATCCGAAATTATCGCCCTTGTTGAAATCAGCCACTTTGGGGATGCCATATTCGGCGGCGGCACTTTGGAAGGCGTCCAATATGTCCCAGCGCAAGCGTTGGCGTTCAACACGGATTTCGCCGCCGCTGCCGTGAAATTCCCCCGCCCCGCTATAATGGTCTTCGGCGCGGGTGAAAAAAGGCAGGACATCATCCCAGCCCCAGCCGAGATTGCCCGCGCTGCGCCAGCCATCATAATCCGCCGCTTGGCCGCGCATATAGATCATGCCATTGATCGAGGAACAGCCGCCCAGCACCCGCCCGCGTGGGTATTTGAGGGCGCGATCATTGAGGCCGACTTCGGGTGCGGTTGACCAGCACCAATCGGTGCGGGGATTGCCGATGCAATAGAGATAGCCGACCGGCACTTTGATCCAGATGTAATTGTCGCGCCCACCCGCTTCTAACAGTAACACCCGATTGCGCGGATTGGCGGACAGGCGATTGGCCAGCACACAGCCTGCGCTGCCGCCGCCCGCAATGATATAATCGAATGTGCCGATATTTTGCATAATATGCGCGAAACATGACTGGCGGCATTTGGGCAAGTGTTTTGTTGCTATAGCTTGGAAATTTGCGCATCATGGATCAGATTTTTGAAAGCCATGCCGCCAATGTTTTTCACACTATTATCCCAAAAATACATGCGTCCCGTGTTGTTTGTGACCGCAATTTTTACCCTGACAATGGCTTTGCTGCCCAAACCGCCCAAAATGCTGATCGAGCAAATGGGCGATAAGCTGACCCATATGAGCGCCTTTGCCACGCTGGCGGTGCTGTCGCTGCTGGCTTTTCGTGGGGCTTCGCGCGGGCAAATATTGGAACGGCTGGGGTTTTTTGGCGCGCTGATCGAAGTGTTTCAATCGATTCCAGCGCTGCATCGCACCTGTGATCCACTGGATTGGTTGGCGGATTGCTCGGCGGTGGCATTGGTGTTGGTGGTGGATACGGCGATTAGCCGGTTTTATCCACATGCGGTGGTTCGGGGGTGAAATGTTCGCGGATAATGCCATGATGATAGGCCATCCTGAGCCATTCATAATCATGGCTGGGGACAATAATCAGTTTGGGTGATTCTATTTGCAGCTGGTGAATGGTTATCAACCAAGAAAAAACCTCGCGCCGATTTTTCGTATCATCCAGCTGATCCAGAATTCGGGCTTTGCCGCGTATATCTTGGAAATTGGCGGCATATGGCGCAATATCGCCGGTGAAGAGATATTCGCGGCCATCGCCAAGCCAGACATAATACATCTGGGTGTCTGGTGCATGGCTGGGGGCGGGGATGGCGACCACCCCTGGGGCGATGGCATAGGGCGAGGCAGCTGCCATTTTGCTAGCGCCAGCCCCGACATGAGAGGGCAGATTTTGGTGGTTAGCTTGGGATAGGGCGGTTTTTAACCCGCCGATGGGGTCAATATGTCGATGGGTTAGCAAAATTAAGCTGGCTTGGCCCATCGCCGCGACAAGTCTTTGTTCGCTGGCAGCATCAAAATGGTGATAGTGTAATTTTTGGGAATTGTCGGTTTTGGGGCCGGTATCAATCAGTATCGGGCCAGAATCGGGCAGAGCCAGACGATAGGCGATGATGGCAAGGGCTTGGCGTTTTAACCCAGCTCCTGTGACGTATAGCCCCTTGGTTACTGTGCGATTGGCCAAATTTTCGGCCTCAACCGCTTGGGGTGGCCCGCCCGACAGGCTGGTGGCCAAGGCGCGCAGTTCCCATATATGTAGGGGTTTAGCGGCGGCATCGCCCTGGCGATTGTCCAGCATAAACCACCAATAGGGCAATAGCAGCAGCACCGCGAAAAATATCAGCCAGCGGTTGAATCTGCGGGTCATAGCACTCTGTCCTAAAACACGGCGATGTGGTCAAGCCCATAGCTGTGCAGGGCGGGGGTTAAGGCGGCCAGATCAGGATCGACTTTGGTAAATAGGGCGGTGTCGGGGGCGCTGCGCAAAAAGGGCTGGTCCGCGCACAGATGGGCGATGCGACGGGCGATGCCATCGGCCCCGTCAATCAGGCAAACATCGCCGCCAAATGCGGCGCTAAGCTCATCACCCAGCAAGGGAAAATGGGTGCAAGCCAAGACCACAACATCTATTTCTGCTCCACCGGCTTGGCCGCGCAGATTTTGG
>JBEAOQ010000403.1:0-2653 GCA_041164845.1 Pseudomonadota bacterium
GGGTTTGCGCATCTGCATCATTGCTGGTTGCGGCCAGTGCTTGCAATTCGGCAATGATCGGGGTCAGGCTGGTGAGCTTATGCGGGTGATCGGCGGTCAGCTGATTTGCCGCCCCTGATACCGCATCGGGGTCGGACATATCGGCAGTGAAACGCGATGCCATATCCTGTGCATAGGCACCGGCTTGGCTCAGTTTTGCGGCGATATGGGGGGCAGCCGTGCGTAATTGCGCGGCGTAGAGGCCCAGCCTTTGTGCTTTTTCAGCCAGACGATAGGCGATACAGCTGTGCCAGCCAATATCGGTGCGGCCATCCATGTCATAACCAACCCAAGTGGCGAAGCGGAACGGCAATGGGCGCAGATCGCGCCAGTTGTTTGGCCAATTATGCCGCGCCATGCTGAACAGTTGATTGTTGATGCTATCGCGGGCAGCTTGGGCTTGGGCAATCGCAGCCATAGCGGCGCTATGTTCAAAATCCAGGGTAATCTGGTCATTTTGATGCGGGGCGGTGCAGACGGTGGCGGCGCTGCAATCACCAGCCGAAGCGGCGGCGGCTACTGCCTGACTTTGTGCTTGGCTCAGCAGGAATGTCGGATGGGCAGTGAACACAATATGCGCCACGGGTTTTTGCCAACGAGCGGCGAAACTGGCAAAATCGGGGCTGGCAAAATCGGGCGATTCGGCCAAGCTTTGCAGATGCTGATGATTTTCGGCGGGAACAGTCGGCGCAACCAGCCGGTGCAATCTTTGTGCGCGGGCGCGCAGGCCTTCGCATTCCAATTCGGCAACCAGCGCCGCGACACCATCCAGCGTCAGATCGCCGCTTTCGATTTGGCGCGATAATTCCAAGCCCAGCTGAAACACCGGATTAAACAGCGGGGTTTCAGCGGTGCGGCTATGTAGCAGCTGTAGCCGATCAACAAGGGTGGCAATGGTGCTCATAGAATATCGCTCCGCAAAAGAATGCGTTTCCGGCCCAGCTCCCGTTTTATTTCTGTTATGCAGCTAGAATGACAGAGTTGGGGGCAGGTGTGCAACTGAATTAAGGCTTTAGTGTATATGCCGCCCGTGCCGCCGCTTCAATTGCGGCCTCGTCGGGTTCGCTCTTGCCCACCAACCAACTGCCGCCGACACAGAGCACCGCATCCAGCGCCAGCCAATTTGGCGCGCTGGCTTGGGTGATGCCGCCGGTCGGGCAAAACCGTGCGTTACCAAAAGGCGCAGCGATGGCTTTGAGCGCATTGATGCCGCCCGACGCCTCGGCTGGGAAAAATTTGAACCGAGTCAGGCCCAAATCCAGCCCCAACATAATATCCCCGGCATTGGCGGTGCCCGGCAGAAACGGCACACCACTAGCCACTGCCGCCGCGCCCAAAGCAGGGGTCAGGCCCGGCGAGACGATAAATTCCGCGCCCGCGTTTAGGGCTTTATCCAGATCATTGGGGTTCAGCACCGTTCCCGCGCCGACAATCGCCCCCGCCACTTGCTTCATTTCGCGGATGACATCCAGCGCGGCGACGGTGCGCAAAGTAACCTCTAACACTGGCAAACCACCCGCCACCAAAGCGCGGGCAATCGGCACGGCATGGCGGACATCATCAATCACCAGCACCGGAATCACCGGCGCAAGGCGCATGAGCTGGTCGATATTAATCATGTGCATGTTCCATATAATAAGCCGCCGCTGCTCCCAGCAACCCGGGTTGGGGATGGGTAATGAGTTTGACCGGTAATTTCGCCATCAGCGATGCAAAGCGACCCTTGGCGGCGAAACGGCTGGCAAAACCGGATGCCAGCAAAGTATCGCGGATGCGCAGCCCCAGCCCACCGGCGATCACCACCCCCGATGCCCCCTGCGCCAGCGCCAAATCGCCCGCAACACTGCCCAGCGACAGGCAGAAACGATCAACCGCAGCGGCGGCAAGGCTGTCGGAACCATTCGTGCCATTTTGCCAAAGGGTCTTGTCATCAACGGCGGCAATGGCGCGGCCTTCTAGCGCGGCCAATGTTTCGTAAATATCAGCAATCGCCGGGCCAGACACCACCCTTTCGACCGACACGCGGCTGTGGCGGGTGCGCAAACGGGCCAGAATTGCATCCTCGATGCTGTCCAATGGCGCGAAATCAATATGCCCGCCTTCGGTCGCTTGGACGCGATAGGCGCTGCCATCACGCCACAGATGCGCCACACCTAGGCCGGTGCCGGGGCCAACAATGGTCAGGGTGCCGCTGGCGGGTAGCGGCACATCTGGCCCCGATAAATGGCAGAAATGTTCCGGCCCTGCCCAATTCACTGCATAACCAACTGCATGGCCCACCGCGCCGAAATCATTAACCAGCGTATAGCGGTCTACTGCCAATTTTTCGCAAATCAGCGACGGGCGGATGATCCACGGATTGTTGGTAAAGCGAATGACCCGAGATTGATCCGTCGGATCGCCAACCGGCCCCGCGATGGCAATGCTGACGGCACGGGGCAGCGGCGCGTTTTGCATCGCCGCAAAACCTTCCCACGCGGTTTGGAAACTGGCGTAATCTTTGGTCGGCAAAGTGGCGACATCGCCCAGCGCAATGCTGCCATCATCGGCCACACTGGCGAGCGCAAAGCGGGCATGGGTGCCGCCGATGTCGATGGATACGAGCTTGGTCATA
>JBEAOQ010000404.1:0-4406 GCA_041164845.1 Pseudomonadota bacterium
CGGCAGCCCGCGCTGACCCACCCGATGCAGCGTGGTCAAACGATGCGCCAATTGCTCGAACCCGACGCCAAACCGCCGTTGCATCAGGGGCAAATCATAACCGGTCGACTCGCAGCCACGCAAAAAACGGCCATAGGGCATCAATAATGCCGCCGCAAAATAATTGGCCAAATGCCGCCGAAACAGCCGCCACGCCGCCCGATCGGCAAATTGCGCGCCATTGGCAATCGCGGCAATTTCATCGCGCTGCTCCAATTGCGCCAATTGCACCGCCACCTGAAAATCGCGCCCACTGGCATCCAACAGTTCGGATAATTGCAACTGCCGCGCATGCAAATCCAACCGCCGCAACGCATCGGGCATCACATCCACCGGCAAAATCCGCAAAGCTATCTGATGTTTAACCCGCAAGCGCTCGGTCATCGCCTCGCCCATATTGGCGCTGGTCAACCGCAACTCGTCCGACAGGCTTTCCGCCGCCGCCTCCAAATCGGGAAAATGATTGCGCCACCGCTCAATCTCGCGCCGCACCAAATCCAGCGGATCAGACCCCGCCCCAACAGCTCCAACCGCACCCCCCGCATCATACAGCCGGGCAAAGGCCAAAGCCGCCTGCGGTGCCGCCGCCAGCCATTCGGCAATCTCATCCCGGTCAATGCTCAAATCGGCAAAGCGTTCATCGGCCAGCCGCCGCCGCATCCCATCGACCCCGCCCAGTGCCTCATCAGGGCGCAGATTGCGCGGGTCAAAATCAAATTGCTCGGCCAGTTGCACCACCAGCCTTGCGGTCAAAGGCCGCTGATTTCGCTCTATTAAATTCAAATAGCTGGGCGACACCCCCAGTCGCGCTGCCATCGCCGCTTGGGTTAATCCTTCACGCTTGCGCAAACGGCGCAAAGCGGGGCCAGCCAGAATTGCCGCATCACTCATGCGGCTTTATTGTCATAAAATTTACAACATGACAAGCGTAAACCACAAATTCAACGCAATGATACAAGTTTGTTTGTAATTTATCCTACACCGAATCACCAATCTCGGTCTACACAATGGACATCGGACACCCTGTCCCCATCCAATCCTGATCGGAAATATATATGCAAACCGCCACCCAAACCACCGAACCCAGCCGCGCCCGCGCCCTGCTCTCGACCCGCGATTTCCGCCTGATGCGCGAAGCCTTGGCCAGCCACGCCCGCGCCACCGAAGAACCCGAAGAACAAGCCCGCATCGGTGCGCTCTACCACCGCCTTGGCAGCTACACCTGAATTTACAACTCCTGGGGAGGAGAAAAGATGGCCGTCGGATCACCCCTGATCCGGCGGTCATCACATACACACCTCAAAAACATTCCCGCGCCAAAAACCCCCGCGCTTCCCCCGAAATCAGCGCCGCATGGCCATAGCGCGGATGGTCAATCACCACCATCGCCGCACTTGCACCACCCGCACCCTCACCACCGATCCAAGCCGCCTTTGCCGCCGCACTCACATCAAAATGCACGAAATGCACCGCGCTGGTCTTGCCATCGCTCTCCCGCGTGCGCTCGACATCGCCATCGCCCCGTGCCTTGATAATCTCGCCGCCAATATGCAGGGCGATGTGGTCTTCCACCCCGCCAATTTCGCGCAAAAACACATCGCGCCGCACCGGATCACCCATCTCAAAAAACACCGTCGCGGTTAATTCGCCGCCCTTGGGGATCATCGGATCATAGGCGGCAATTTCATCGACCAATTGCGCCGCCCCGCCCTTTTCAATCCGCAACATTTCCTGAATTTGCAGCCACATGCTGTCCCAACATTCAAAGATCACGCTGCAATTCGGCCCGACACTCAACCGCGTCAAAGCCTTGCGCAACAAAGCCTCAGCCTTCTTATCCGCCCGAATGACCTCATATTGCGCCAGTGGCAAAATATCATCAGCCGTAATAGTTCGCAAAGCACGCGGCATCAAAAAATCCTTTTAATATAATGCTATATAAATAAATACAGCACAAAAGACTCCTCCCCCTTGAGGGGGACGGGTTCCCCCTCTTCCCCCCTCCCCTTCAGGGGAGGGGCTGGGGGTGGGGACTATCAAACTAGCTCAATGTATGAATTCCCATCACCCTAAAACCCATAAGCCTTAGCCATCACCTCTATCGGATGCCCAATCCGTTCCGGCACAACCGCGCCATTCGCCGCCATCACCTGCTGCAAATGCGGCCCGGCCAATGGGCACTCACTGACCACCAGATCCGGCTTATCCTTCATCAAATTGCGAGCTGTCGGTTTTCCCACCTTGACCGCTCGGTCAAAATTGCCCTTAAAAATCCCCCATTTCCCGCCATGCCCACTGCACCGTTCGGTCAGCGCAGGCTTGGCTTCGGGGATCAGCCGCAGCATTTCCATCGCCTTTGGCCCCATATTTTGCGCTCTGGCATGACAGGCAAAATGCACGGCAATCGCCGCTGGCATTGCTGCAATCGGTGCCAGTCCGACATCTTTGGCCAGCCGCACGACATATTCCGCCAGATCAAAACTATGCGCCGTCAATGTCGCCACATCCATATTGCCCGGTTCAATCAATGGCCATTCAAATTTCAACATCAATGAGCAACTGGTGGTCAGCGGCACTATATCCCAGCCATCCTTAATCAACGGCGCAAAAAATGCCGAAATCCGCGCCGCCGCGCCCGCCACCGCCGCCATATCACCATTTTCAAATTTGGGCATCCCACAACAATCGGGATATTCCACCCGCACCCGCACCCCATTATGCGCCAAAACCTTCATCGCCGCCTCGCCCGGCGTGCCATCGTTAAAATTATCGTGGCATCCGGCATACAACACCACTTTGCGACCAAATGCCGGCCCATCGGGGTTGGGCGCAGGGACAATCCCAGCCGCACGGTTAGCCAGCGGAATCTCGGCAAATTTCGGCAAATGGGCGCGGGAATCAATCCCCAGCACGCTTTCCGCTATCCCTCGCGTCAGTCCATTGCCCGTATCACTGGCCCAATTCGCCAACCCCGCCAACATGGATCCCGCCACCCCATTGCGGGTCATTTTCGCCAATTCACGGTCGGCAAATCCAGTCTCGCCCTTGCGATTTTCAATCGCCCGCGCCCGCAACATCAAATGCGGAAAATCCAGATCAAATTCATGCGGCGGCACATAGGGGCATTTGGTCATATAACACATGTCACACAGGGTGCAGGCATCAACCACCGCTGTCAGCTGCGGCGTGGTTAAATCCGCAACTTCCTCGGATGCGCTCTCATCCACCGCATCAAACAATATCGGAAATGAATCGCACAGGTTAAAACACCGCCGACAACCGTGGCAAATATCAAACACCCGCCGCAATTCAGTATCCAGCGCGGCCTCATCATACCACGCCTCATCACGCCACGGAATCACATGGCGCGTCGGCGCTTGCAAACTGCCTTCCATGACGGAACTCCAAAAATATCAATAAACCCTTCCCTCAAAGAGAGGCCCTTTAACTCCTCCCTCTCAACGCAAGGCCCTCTAAGCTCCTCCCCCTTGAGGGGGAGGTTGGGTGGGGGTGACCCGCCCTAACGACGAATCACCTCCCTAGAGCGGGCAGCGTTAAATCTGAATCAGACTGCCCGCTCTAAGTTCTTGTTGTTGCATCGTTATTAGCTGAAAACCGGTTCCCACTTTTCAGCACGATGCTCTAACCCCCAAACGCTAACCCCAATCAAGCGTCAGCCATCACCGCTTCCAACGTCCGCTGAAACTTGCCCGCATGGCTTTTTTCCGCCTTGGCCAAAGTTTCAAACCAATCGGCAATTTCGTCAAAACCTTCGTCACGCGCCGTCTTGGCCATGCCGGGATACATATCGGTATATTCGTGGGTTTCTCCCGCAATTGACGCCTTCAAATTGTCAACCGTGCCGCCAATCGGCAGACCAGTTGCTGGATCGCCGCTGGCTTCCAGATATTCCAAATGGCCGTGGGCATGGCCGGTTTCGCCTTCAGCGGTCGAACGGAACACCGCCGCCACATCATTATGGCCTTCAATATCGGCCTTCTGCGCGAAATAGAGATAACGGCGATTGGCTTGGCTTTCACCGGCAAAAGCCGCCTTGAGGTTGTCCTCGGTTTGTGATCCTTTAAGTTCCATTGTCCTGCTCCTTGCTGAAATGGTCAACCCAAGGATACTGCACCGCCCCAACGGCAAATACCACGCAATTTTTCCGCGTCACTTCATCGGAAAAACCGATTAATTAATTGCGAAACATTCGCAATACCGATTGCACACATCCTTTATCGGCGACAAAGGATTGGAACCGCCGCGAAGGCGGGGGACATGGGGCTGGGCTTTAATTTCTATGAAAGTTAACCGTTAAGGTTTTGCCGCAACACGACTGGCCCGCGCATCCCTAGCGAAGCCGAGAG
>JBEAOQ010000405.1:0-11436 GCA_041164845.1 Pseudomonadota bacterium
ACAAACCACAGCTGCGACCCCAGCGCATCAACCAGCCGCCAATCATGGTCAAACCCTGTCACCAGCGCCCGCGCCTTCCATCCTGCACCGCGCCCTGCACCGCGTTTCGCCAGATCAATCACCCGCACTTCATAGCGCGCATCGGTGCCAATCTCGCTGGTAATGATCGCATAGCGGCCATCCGAAGTTACCCGTGCTTTGTGACTTCTGTCGGGGTAATCGGGCGTGGCATAGACCAGCTCATCGGCGCTTTGCGGCGTGCCAATCCGGTGATAGGCAATCACCTTGTTATACATCGCCGCCTGAAATTCTTGTCCTTCTGCTGGCTGGGGCAAGCGTGAATAGAGAAATCCTTTGCTGCCCACCCAAGCAATCCGCGAATCATTGACCCAGCGCAATTCATCGTCCAACACACGGCCGCTGGCGACATCCATCACCCGCAGAATACGCCAATCGCTGCCGCCATCCTGCACCCCATAGGCCAAAAATTTGCCATCGCGTGATGGTTCCCACAGGGCGCTGTCCAGCGCGGTTGCTCCGTCCTTGGCCCAGCCATTGGGATCAATCAGCAGCTGCGGCGCGCCATTCAACCCATCGCGGACAAACAATTGTGGTTGATTGAGCAAGCCCGAATTGCGCAGATAAAAATAGCGATGCCCTGCCTTTTTCGGCACGCCAAAGCGTTCATAATTGACCAGCTCTTTGATCCGCTTGGCGAACCAATCGCGCGCGGGCAATGTTGCCAGATGCGCCTGTGTCGCGGTATTTTGCCGCACCACCCAATCGGCGACTTGCGCATCGCTGCGCACATCATTTTCCAGCCAGCGATAGGGATCGGCAATTTTTTCGCCAAATTGCACGTCCACCACATCGCCGCGTCGGGTTTCGGGATAGGTCATCGACTTGGCTGGCTCCGCTTGTAATGAGGGGGCCGCCAGCAGCGCGGCAGCGGGTAAAAAAACACGCGATAGGAAAGACATGGATTGCACCCAATACCCCAGCACCAAACACCAAAACGGCCCCGAGTGTATCACCCAGAGCCGTCTTGGCAATCCATCTGTCATTCTCTCCCCTTTTATAGTTTTGCTTAGGAGCTCGCTCCTTAGCAAAACTTGAGAGGGGTAACGCGAAATTATTCGCCGTCATCATCCGTAAACACTGGGCCCGAATCCTGACCCTTGGCCGAGACATCGCGGTCAACCAATTCAATCACCGCAATCGGCGCCGAGTCCGACGCGCGAATCCCCGCTTTGATGATCCGGGTATAGCCACCAGCGCGATCCGCATAACGTGCGGCCAAAATCTCAAACAACTTGCGTTCTTGCGCCTCATCCATCAGCCGCGCATGGGCCAAACGGCGGTTGGACAGGCCACCCTTTTTCGCCAGCGTAATCAGCTTTTCCAAATAGGGGCGCAATTCGCGGGCCTTTGGCGTGGTGGTGGTGATTTGCTCATGCTTAATCAGCGATGCCGACATATTGCGCAACATGGCAATACGGTGGGCGCTGGTGCGCTGCAATTTGCGATAGCCAACCTTATGACGCATAATCTTTACTCCGTTCGAAAAGGGGCCGTGTCAGGTACCCCAATGCAGGCTGATAAAAGGAGCAGCCAGAACCCCAAATCTGAAATTAACCGAGCAGCTCTTGTTCCAGCTTCTTGGCCATTTCTTCGATATTTTCAGGCGGCCAACCGGGGATGTCCATACCCAGACGCAGACCCATTGACGACAGCACTTCCTTGATTTCGTTCAAAGATTTGCGGCCAAAATTGGGGGTGCGCAGCATTTCGGCTTCGGTCTTTTGCACCAGATCGCCGATATAGATGATATTGTCGTTCTTGAGGCAATTGGCACTGCGCACCGACAATTCCAACTCATCGACCTTTTTCAGCAGATAACGGTTCAGCTGGTTGGTGTCGCTGTCATCGGCAGGGGCCGAAGGCATCCCGATCATCGGCGAGCTGCCCATCGGAGCCGCTTCTTCGAAGTGAACGAACAAAGCCAGCTGATCCTGCAAAATTCGCGCCGCATAGCCCACCGCATCCTCTGGCGAGATGGTGCCATCGGTTTCGACGGTCAGGTTCAGCTTGTCATAATCCAGCTCTTGACCGATCCGCGCATTGTCAATTTTATAGCTGACTTGGCGCACGGGCGAATAAAGCGAATCGACAGGAATCAGACCAATCGGCGCATCGGCCGGACGGTTGGCCACGGCGGGGACATAACCCTTGCCGGTGTCAGCGGTCAGCTCCATATTAAAGCTGGCGCCTTCATCCAAATGGCAAATAACCAAATCTTTGTTCAGCACTTCAATATCGCCGGTGACGGCAATATCGCCCGCTTTGACAGCGCAAGGGCCAGTCGCCGACAGTTGCAAACGCTTGGGGCCTTCGCCCTGCATCCGCAACGCGATTTGCTTGACGTTCAAGACGATGTCGGTGACATCTTCGCGCACGCCAGCCAGCGATGAAAATTCGTGCAAGACATTCTCGATCTTGATCGAGGTAATTGCCGCACCTTGCAGCGACGACAACAACACGCGGCGCAGGGCATTGCCCAGCGTCAAGCCAAAACCACGTTCCAGCGGCTCGGCAATAAAGGTGGCGCGACGCTTGGCGTCATTTCCCGATTTCACCTCAAGGGTGTTGGGCTTCTTCAGTTCCTGCCAGTTTTTAATGTTGACGGACATGGAATTCCCCTAGGATATATGCTGACGAAATGGCCGTTGTTCCTGTGGACACCGCGGCGATTTCGGGACTGTGGATGGGGCGACATGCCCCGCCCACAAAGACGGAATTAAACGATTATTTAGACCCGGCGACGCTTGGATGGGCGGACGCCATTATGCGGGATTGGCGTCACATCGCGGATAGATGTGATGGTAAAGCCCACCGCTTGCAAAGCCCGCAGCGCGCTTTCGCGGCCCGAACCGGGGCCTTTTACTTCGACTTCCAAGGTGCGAACGCCATGTTCAGCGGCTTTTTTGCCCGCATCATCAGCCGCAACCTGTGCCGCATAGGGAGTCGATTTGCGCGACCCCTTGAAGCCCATGGTGCCCGCCGACGACCAGGCAATTGCATTGCCTTGGGCATCGGTGATGGTCACCATTGTGTTGTTAAAGCTGGCGTTGACATGCGCAACGCCGCTTGAAATATTTTTGCGTTCCCGCTTTTTAAGCCGCTGTGGTTCGCGTGCCATGATATATATCCTGTCGTAAATCTAAAGAGAGGTAATCGTCCGTCAAAGTGCCAGCGATTATTTCTTCTTACCGGCGATCGCCTTCGACTTACCCTTGCGGGTGCGGGCATTGGTGTGGGTGCGTTGACCACGCACCGGCAGACCTTTGCGATGACGCAAGCCGCGATAGCAAGCCAGATCCATCAAACGCTTGATGTTCATCGCGGTGGTGCGGCGCAAATCACCCTCGACCGTATGATCGGCATCAATGGTTTCGCGGATATGCAACACTTCTTGGTCCGACAAATCTTGCACCCGACGGGCATGGTCAATGCCCAGCTTGTCGGCAATTTGCTTCGCCTTGTGTGCGCCAATACCGTGAATATATGTCAGCGCGATAATCACGCGCTTGTTGGTGGGGATGTTTACCCCGGCAATACGAGCCACTTAATTCTCCATGCTCCACGAGATTTCAATAGAAACCCCATCTCAACGCCAATTCACACCCCAAACCAAGACCGAAATGGCAAAAGTCCGGCTGACGTGCAATGATGCTTTCGCCCGCCAGACAGCTGAATCTATGATGTGAACGGGGCGCTTAGGGCGATTCGCCGCCCATGTCAACGCCCCGAAACATCCATTTTGCGGCTTATCGGCAATATATCATTTATTGGTGGGGTTTTGGCGCGTCTGGCAATTCTTTATCTTTTCCAGCGGAACCCACATCGGGTTCATTGGCAGCAAATTCGGCCAATCGAGTCAGTTGTTCACCCATCACCTTGTCAACCATTGGCGCAATATCATCGGGTTTAATCCGCATATATCCGCCAATAATATAGATCCAACTGATAGTTGTGCCTTGCTTATTGGCTTTTAATTGCACCGTCAGCACACCCTGCATGGCTTCGGCTTGCAAAGGGCCAAAACCGCCGCTCATCCGCAACATCTTGCCGGGCATCGCCGAAATCACCCGCGCATGTTCGACACTGCCGCGCCGCACACCTTCAGGCGCAGCCTTATCCAGCGGCAGCAATTCACAGAAACAGCCACCGGCCTGTGCATCCAGAAACATATTGGCGCTATCGCCCGACCAGCTATGCAGCTTGTTCCACCATTTTTGCGGGGCGATCAAAGCCTGCCACACTTGCATCGGCGTCTTACCCGCAACCTCGGCGCTGGCACTGGTGACGAAGCCAGCATCGCTTTTTTCGGTCACTTCGGCATGGGCAGACAGGGGCAGGCTGAAAGCAAGCGCAAGCAGCGCGGCCTTAGCAAAGATATTGCGCATCGTAATCTCCTGCCTCGCCGCCTCAAACAGCATTATGCTAACCCGCGATAATCACCTCAATCGCGGCGGTGACATCGTCCATATCAGCCATACCATCAATCCGCGCAACAATCCCGCTCGCGTCATATACCGGCAAGATTGGCGCGGTTTTGGCCCGATATTCGGCCATGCGGGTGCGAACGGTTGCTTCATTGTCATCGGGGCGGCGTTTGAAATCCGTGCCGCCACATTTGTCGCAGACACCCGCCACCAATGGCTGTTCAAAGCGATCATGGTAACCTTTGCCGCATCCGCCGCAGGTATAACGACCGGTAATCCGCTCGACCAGCGCGTCTTCATCGACCACCAGCTCGATCACATGATCCAATCTGCGGCCACGCTCCGCCAGAATGCCGTCCAAAGATGCGGCCTGCGCCTCGGTGCGCGGATAGCCGTCAAAAATCGCGCCTATGTCTGAACCCATGCCGTCCAGCTCTTCACCAATCAGCGCCGAGACGATATCATCTGACACCAGTTGGCCCGCATCCATCACCGCCTTGGCTTGCAGCCCCACTGGCGATGCCGCCTTGACCGCAGCCCGCAACATATCACCCGTAGAGAGCTGGCGCATCCCGTGCCGCTCAACCAGTCTTTGCGCTTGCGTGCCCTTGCCCGCCCCCGGAGGCCCCAGCAGGATGATGTTCACGTGAGAGTCCCCTTCATCAAATGCAACACCGCCGCGCCTTAACGCATCCGGCCTTTTAACTTCGCCTTTTTAATCAGATCGCCATATTGATGCGCCAGCAAATGCGATTGGATCTGGGTGATAGTATCCACCGTCACATTGACCACAATCAACAGGCTGGTGCCGCCCGCGACAAACAGCCGTGCGCCGGTTTGGGCAATCACCCATTCGGGAATCACGCAGACGATGGTGATATAGGCCGCGCCCAATACGGTAATCCGCGTCAGGACATAATCCAGATAGGTGGCGGTATTTTTGCCCGGGCGGATACCCGGAATAAACCCGCCATTGCGTTTCAGATTATCCGCCGTTTCTTCGGGATTGAACACCACAGCGGTGTAAAAGAAGCAAAAGAAGATAATCCCCAGCGCATAGAGGAGCATATACAGCGGCTTGCCGTGGCCCAAATACTGGTTGAGCGCGATAATTGCGGCACCGGTGGTGGAATCGGGCGAGACCGATTTGCCGGCAAATTGGGTAATGGTCAGCGGCAACAACAGCAGCGAGCTGGCAAAAATCGGCGGAATAACCCCCGACGTATTCAATTTCAACGGCAAATGGCTGCGATCCGCCTGCATCATGCCATTGGCGCTGGCGCGTTTGGGATATTGGATCAGCAAACGCCGCGTCGCCCGTTCCATAAAGGCGATCAGCAAGATCAGGCCAATTAACAGCACCAACATGCCAATAATCGTGCCCGCACCGACCGAACCCGAACGGCCGCCTTCGAACAGATTGATGATGGATGTTGGCATTTGGGCCACAATCCCCGCCATAATAATCAGCGAAACCCCATTGCCGATGCCGCGTGAGGTGATTTGTTCACCCAGCCACAGCAGGAACATCGTGCCGCCAACCAGCGAGATAACCGCGCCAACGCGGAACATCACCCCGGGATTAACCACCGCTTGCAGCCCGCTGGACGCGCCATAGGCTTCCAGCCCCGAAGCGATAAACCAACCTTGGATAGCGCAGAGCAATACCGTGCCATAGCGGGTATATTGGTTGAGTTTCTTGCGCCCGCTCTCGCCTTCTTTTTTCAAAGCCGCCAGTGATGGATGCAAAGACGAGGCCAGCTGAACCACGATTGACGCGGTGATATAGGGCATGACCCCCAAGGCAATCAGGCTCATCCGCTGAAGCGAACCGCCTGAAAATGTGTTGAAAATATCCAGCATCCCGCCTTGGGTTTTGCTGTAAAGCGTGTTCAGGATCAGCGGATTGATCCCGGGCAGCGGCACAAAGCTGAAAAAGCGGAAAACGATCAACGCCCCCACGGTAAACCAAATGCGGTTTTTCAGCTCGGTTGCCCGCGAAAAATTGGCGAGGCTAAGATTGCTAGCGATATTATCTGCGCGTGAAGCCATGAATTTATGCAGCCCTGTCTGGTTTGCCGGATTGCCCGACTACACAGACCCTTTCCCGATTGGATTTGCACTTTCTAATCGGATTAGAAAGGGTCTAATTAAGAATAGCCCATATAGTTAGGTTATTGCAGATGTCGAACCCCCAAGGGGCAGATTTTTTTGCGAAGGATTAAGTCAGTCCATCACCCCCGCATTCGCTCGTCATCCCAGCATTCGCTCGTCATCCCCGCGCGCCCTCGTCATCCCCGCGAAGGCGGGGATCCATCTCCAGAGCTATCGCTTATGCAATCCCCCTAGTGACAAATCCCCAGTTCAACACGCAAAAGGATTATTTTGCAGCTTTGGCAGCCTTATTGGCTTCGCGGCGGGCGGTTTTCTTTTCATGCTCGGACGGGCCAGCTTCGGGAATGGTCACGCTGCCGCCAGCTTTTTCCACCGCTTCGCGTGCGCCCTTGGACACGCCATCGACGGCAAAATTGGCCTTGGCCGAAAATTCGCCCTTGCCCAGCAAGCGCACGCCGTCTTTGCCACCACGGGCCAAACCGGCTGCTTGCAGCGCGGCATGGGTGATCGGGGCATTGATGTCCAGCTTGCCCGAATCAATCGCCTTTTGGATCAGGCCCAGATTGACTTCGGCAAAATCTTTGGCGAAAATATTGTTAAAGCCGCGCTTTGGAATCCGCATATGCAGCGGCATTTGCCCGCCTTCAAAGCCATTGACCGAGACGCCCGACCGCGCTTTCGCACCTTTTTGCCCGCGTCCAGCGGTCTTGCCCTTGCCCGAACCGATACCACGGCCCACACGCATCCGGCCCTTACGCGCGCCGGCATTGTCGTTAATTTCATTCAGTTTCATAAGATGCACTCGCTTTCGCTTTGATTCGCGCTTATCGGAAGGGCGCGCTTAAGCGAGTTGTGCGGCAATGTCACCCCTTTTCATCGCTGAAATAGCCCACCCCTTCAGAGGAGGGGTTGGGGTGGGGTCTGTCAGGGTATTATGGGGCTAAGTAATCTGTTGGAAATCTCGAAATTACCACCAAGTTTCCGCCCCGCGACCCAAGCCTTGCGCCACCGGTTCATCGGGCGATCAATAAACCGCCACAAGGCCCAGCTCAATCCTCCAACCGCGATAATCAACCCTGCCGCCACCACAAATGAGCCGCCATAATGCCGCCACAAAACAATCGCCGGCCAATGCAACATATAGACAATAAACGATTGATCGGCGCAAAATCCATCCACGGCATCGCCCTTGCGGGTCACCGTCCATAGGGCAAAAGGCAGGACAAACGCCGCCAAAACCAAATTAAACAGCGCATAATCCGCCGCACCTTCGGCCCCGAACCGCCCCCACCACGGGGTAAGCCACAGCCCAATCACCAAAATAATCGGCACCGCAAAACTTATCCGCGCCGCCGCCGCCGAGACTTTCCAGCCGCGATCCGCCGCGACCATACCCACCAAAAACCACGGCAAAAAGCTGGTCAGCACCACGCCATGACCTGTTACCAACGCCCATTCCATCACCAACACCCCACCCAGCACCACCACAGGCCAGGCCATCCGCCGCACCGCTATCGCCAGCATAGGCGCGGCCAGGTAAAACTGCATTTCAATATCCAATGACCAAGCTGGCCCCACCGGGCGCGTGTTCAGCTGGGCATAGGATAGCACCGTCACCGCCGACACCGCCTGCCGCCACGGCATCTGCAACACCAGCGCCCATTCACGGTCCTGCGTCTTCCATAACACCGCGATGCTGGCCACGCTGGCCAAGATCATCACCGGGGCAATCCGCCACCAGCGGCTGATGGCAAAAGTCAGCCACGCGGCGCTGGTCTGGCTATATTGCCCCGTCCATACCCGCTGCACCCAATAGCCACTAAGCGCAAAAAACACCAAAACCGGCGCTTTGCCAAATTCCCAGCGGCACAGATGATGCACCACCACCATCAACGCCAACCACAGCCGAAACGCCCCCGCATCTTGGGGGTAAGCCAGCCTTTTTAGCAGCCCAAGCAATGACATATGTCGCCCCTATGCCGATGACTTTACCTTCGTCATTGCGAGGAGCGACGCGACGCGGCAATCCAGTTCAGGTGATGGATTGCTTCGCTCCTCGCAATGACGATTTAATCGAATGTCATCAAACTCCAAACCCATGTTGGTTTGGGCAAGTTTTAGGTAAGCATCGTTAACGAAGGATTACCTTATGCGTTAAAATCACGCAAAACCTGAGCGGCATGTTCGGCAATCGCTTGGCGGAAATGGGTGTGGGTCCACGCATGGCCCGCTTTTATAATCGCACTGCGGTCAAATTCGCCCGCCTCGGCCCGTGCTTGTGTTTTGGAAATAATTTCTGACAGGGCGGCAATATTGCCCGGCTCGACCAAGCTATGCGCGCCATCATCCAAATGCAAATCGGGCAAGCCGGTGTTGGCGGTGCCAATCACATGGCAGCCTTGCGCCAAAGCCTCGACATAAACCAGTCCAAAGCCCTCAACCAAAGATGGCATGATAAAAATATCTGACGCCGCAAACACAGCGTCCAGTTCTTCGCGGGTTTGATAGCCCAGCAAACGGATCGAGGGATCGGTAATCAGTGACGCAATTGCCGAATCAATTTGATAACTAACCAGTGTTAACCTTGCGCCATTGCGCGGTGCCGATTGCCAAGCGCGGATCAAATGATGCAGCCCCTTGCGCTGCACCCCTTGACCGACAAACAGAAATTCGGCTGGCCCGTCTTTTCTGATGGGTTTTTCGGCTGATTGGATTGCAACCGGCGATTCCACTTCGGGCAATCCATAAGGAACGATGGTTATTTTGTCCGGATCACAGCCATCATGGATCACCGATTTGGCGGTAAAAGATGATGCGCAGACCACAGCGGTCACCTGATCCCAGTCCAATTTTTGTTCAAACTCATTCAGGGCATAGGTCTCGCGGGCAAAAGATTCAGCCGTTTCAGGGTAATTTGCATTATCCGCCGCCAAAACCGCATAATCGGCACTGGCCAGCGGGTGATAGACAAAAACGATCAGACAGCTGTTTTCCGGTAATTTATCCGGCACGTAATTGTGATAACAATAGAGCGCTTGCTGCGATTTTTCTGCTTCGCGCAAAGCCGCTTTGGCCAAGTAACCACCGACATAGGCAAAGATCCGCATCATCGGCAGACGTAAAGCCCGCGCCGCACTGTTGACCAGAAAGGGATGCCATAATGATCGTGTTTGCTGGCGCGGCAACCCATCTACCCGCCGCCGACGCATTGGTTTGGGCAAAAAACGAGCCAGCGGGCCGGAAGGCGCGTAAAAATCGGTGACATAGCGTTCAAGCAAACCCACCTCGGCCAAAGCCAATGGCACTTGATAGGAATCTCTTGTCCCATAAATAGCCAGCACATATTTGGTGGGTTTATGCATCGGGGAGCCTAATTTGTGATGGGCCAGACTGATTGAAATTTGGCCCGTAATGGCAATTTGGCGGGAGTGCAAGGTTTAATGACGGGGTTAATTTGAAGCATATAGCTGATAAATATATGTGAATTTTTAACAGACAGGCCCCAACTCAACCACCCAATTTGCGCCGCAGCCAACCCCGCATCGGGCGCTCAAACCAGACCAAACTGACCCGTGCAACCCCGACCACAGCCAATATCCACAGCAGCAAAAACCACCATTGGCTGGCCAATGTCATTATATTAATCTGCCCCCACAATAGCAAAATCAGCGCCACCTGCATCGGCACATGCCACAGATAGGCACCATAGCTGCTATCGCCCAACCATGTGCAGATCTGTTGCAGCTTGGGGTTGGCATTTTTTTCCAGAGCGGCCAGCAGCATAATTAAACCGCCGAAAAATCCTGTTATACCAACAGCCTTCTCTAGCATAGCGTTGCCGTTGGCCAATCCAACCACGCCAATCAACATCAGCGACAAAGGCACGATTATCGCATCACGCCCGTTCAATTTGCGCCACAACAGCGCCAAAGCAGACCCGCCAAAGTAATAATAGGTGCAAGCCACGATCATATTATCCGAACCAGCAACCAATAGCGCCCCCGCCACAGCCATTATCGCAAAAGCGGCCCATGCCCCGATACGGTGTAACCAGCGATGCACCGCCCAGAACAGCGCATAGACCACAATTTCCACTGACACCGACCAGATCGGCGCATTAAAAGCGGCCTCGCGGTCAAAACCCCAATTGCTGGCCAAACCCAGATGCAAGACAAAATGCCACAGATCATTATGGCCATAAATCAACCAAAATCCCAATTTCGCCACAGCATATATCTGCAAGCCTGCCAAAACCACCAACGTCAGCAGGTGCAAGGGATAGAGCCGCGCCAAACGGTTGACCACGAATGCGCGGGTCGTCGCCGCAGAGCCGCAATAGACATGGGCGAAGACAAAGCCCGAAATCATCCAGAAAATATTCACCGCATAGAGGCCGTAAACGTAAAACAGCTGCAAGAAATGAAAGCCCGGCTCCATCTGCCACCAGCGCGGATCCAATTGATTGCTGGGGAAGCGGTAAAAGAAATGGTAATAATGCAGCATCACCACGCTTAACGCAGCAATTCCGCGCAGCCCATCGATCAGGGTTAAATGGGTGACGGCACCGTCTGGCCGATCATAAAAAACCCCGCCGCCGGACGGACCGACAGCGGGGATACGTGTTTGCTGTTCAGTTGGGCCGACCATAGCCACCCCAGCTAAATCAATTCAGTCCGGCGATCAATCGACCACTTTTACCATATGCGGCAATTTGGCAATCGCCCCGCGCACTTCGGCGGTATCTTGCAATTCAACCACGCGGTTCATCTTGCCGAGGCCCAAGCCAATCAGAATTTTCTTCTGGCTTTCAGGACGG
>JBEAOQ010000406.1:0-2829 GCA_041164845.1 Pseudomonadota bacterium
TGGGCGCGGGTCGCCTGACAAGCCATGGAAAATGCCAATGCCAATGCCGAGTCGCGTTGGCCGCGACTGGGCGCGGGTCGCCTGACTCACCAAAGTTAGCATCGCTCTTTCAATCGGTCGCGTTGGCCGCGACTGGGCGCGGGTCGCCTGACGGATACGGTATGACGAAACGACGTTCCCGACCGTCGCGTTGGCCGCGACTGGGCGCGGGTCGCCTGACTGCCAAAATATCCATTGGTGAAGCTCACGAATGTCGCGTTGGCCGCGACTGGGCGCGGGTCGCCTGACGTAACGTTCGCAAGCTTCGTGGCTTACGTCGCGTTGGCCGCGACTGGGCGCGGGTCGCCTGACTCCAAAGGGTTAATTCTCGGTGTCAATATCAGGTCGCGTTGGCCGCGACTGGGCGCGGGTCGCCTGACATTGCAGGGAGCATCGTCCACAAGAACCAAACGTCGCGTTGGCCGCGACTGGGCGCGGGTCGCCTGACTGGTAGGGTTAGAGGCCCTTGTCAAGTCGTTATTTTTTTGGCATGTTTCCAGAGGGATTGGCATGTAACACCTGTGTTGTTGCAATTTTATTGCTGTGAATGATAATAAACCATTTTTATCATATATTTAACTATATCCAGAGGGATAGAGATGTCAAGTGTGTTGGGTAAGCTATTGGCGGATAAGCCTTATTCGCAGCTGCGCCAGCTGGCGGATGCGGCTGGGGCGGATGCGGCGTCCCTCGACTTCGCTCGGGATGAGCGGGGGGGGAGTGGGGTTGGGGATAACACAGAGGGCAACGAAATGGGCGCCGACGACAGCCTGTTTGGCCGGATTACATCCATGGCGGGATTGCAGGCGGGGTGGCAGCGGGTGTTGGCGCGCAGCCCGATGCCGGGCGGCGATGGGATGTCGGTGGCCAGCTATGCTGCGGGGGCGGACGGGCGGTTGGCGCTGTTGTCGCATAATTTGCGTTCTGGCCGGTATCGCCCCGGGCCGTTGCGGCGGTTTTCCATCCCCAAAAAACACGGCGATGGCACGCGGCAATTGGGGTTGTTATGCGTGGCCGACCGGGTGGTGCAATCATCGGCTTTGCTGTGTTTGACCCCGCTGTTTGAGGCGGAATTTGAAAGCGGCAGTTTTGGTTATCGGCCCGGGCGGTCGGTGAAAGCGGCGGGAGAGCGGATTACATCGCTGTATCGCCAAGGGTTTCGCTGGGTGGTCGAGGCGGATATTATCGCCTATTTCGACAATGTGCCGCATGGGCCGTTGCAGGATGATCTGGCGGCGTTACTGCCCGACCGGCGGTTGCAGGCATTGATGGCGCAATGGCTGGATATGGCGGGGACGGGTGATAGGGGGCTGGTGCAAGGCGCGCCAATTTCGCCGCTGTTGGCCAATCTGTATCTGGATCGGCTGGATGAAGCGGTGGCGGCGCGGGGGGCGCATATTGTGCGCTTTGCCGATGATTTTGTCATACTGACCAAAAGCCGCGAACAGGCCGAGCGGCAATTGCACGCCATAACCACATTGCTGCGTGAACGCGGGCTGGAGCTGCATCTGGGCAAAACGCGGATCAGCGATTTTGACCAGGGATTTGCCTTTTTGGGGCGGCGGTTTTTGAAAAGTTTTGTGTTGGATGACGGCGATGGGTTGGATGCCGATGAATGGGATGAGGCGTTGTTGGCGGCGATTCCGCCAGATGTGGGCGCGATTGGGGCGGATGCGATTGAGGGAGCGATTGCGGCGAAAGAGCGAGGGGAAGCGATTGGGGGGGACGATGAGCCGACGATAAGCCGCCAATTTCGCAACCACGATATGGGCGCGGCAAAGGAATTGCCTTCGCGGCCGGTGCCGGTGGAGGATGCGATGCAGCTGCGCAAGCTGTCGCCGCGCCAACGCTGTTTGCACCTGTATGGCAAGGGGCGCAAGCTGGATTGCCGCGATTATGCGTTTACCGTCGAGGAAAATGGCGCGGAAATCTGGCTGGGCGGGGCGGATCGGATTGATCGGATTGATATTGGCCCCCACGCCGATTTCAGCGCGGCGGCGTTGCGTTTTGCTTTGGCCAAGGGCACCGATGTGTTCTTTGTCGATGGCCATGGCATGACCCAAGGGCGGCTGAATGATGCGCCGGGCGGGCGGGCGGCGCTGCATCTGGCGCAAGCGGCGCATATTGTCGATGAAGGGGCAAGGCTGGGGTTGGCGCGGGAATTTGTCGCGGGGAAAATCTATAACCAGCGCAAAGTGGTGCAAAGATGGCGCTATAATGCGGAAAAATCACTGCGTGCCGAGGCGGGAAATGCGGCGCGGCATCAGGCGATTGTCGCGGGGATTAAGACGCGGTTGGAACAGATGAGGCGGTTGATAGAAAAGGCAAAACGGGCCGAGGATATGGGGGCTTTGTTGGGGTTTGAGGGGGCGGCGGCAAAGATATTTTTGCAAATTTTCCGGCTGGCGCTGCGCGGGTGGAGCTTTGGTGCCAGAAAGCGGCGGCCCGCACCCGATGCGGTCAATGCGGTGTTGAATTGGACGGCGCATCTGTTGGCGCGTGAGGTCGAGGTCTGTTTGCGGCGGCATGGGCTGCATGTTGGATTTGGCCATTTGCACCGCAGCGAAGATGGCCGCGCATCCTTGGTATTTGATATGGTCGAAGAATTTCGGGCGCCTTTGGTGGAGGCGGTTACTTTGGTGCTATTTAATACGGGTGAATTGCGGGCAGATCATTTCTTTGAACCGCCGGAAAAACCGGGGAGCGTGTGGATCGCGCCAGAGGGGATCAAGCAGGTTATTACCCGATTTGAAGCGATGATTGCTGAGGAAAGGCTGGCGTATGGCAGGG
>JBEAOQ010000407.1:0-9326 GCA_041164845.1 Pseudomonadota bacterium
GCGATAACCCGGCGTAACCCCTATCTGACCGGCAAGGCGCGGCTGGGTCATTTGTGGATCAGGCCAGAACCGATCAGGCCAGGGCTGGGAGCATCTGCATGACACATATCAGCCGCCATTATATTTTGGCCGCAGGGGGAACCGGCGGACATTTGATTCCGGCCTTTGCCTTGGCGGCAGAACTAGAGGCGCGGGGGCATCATGTGTCGCTGATTACCGATATGCGCGGTGCGGCGATTCCCGGGCGGCCCGAAAGCCTGACGGCGCATATTTTGCCCGCTGGACGAGTGGGCGGGATTAACCCGATTGGTTGGGCCAAGGGGTTGGCGGCGATTTATGAAGGCCGCCGGATGGCGATGCGTTTGTTCGAGACATTTGCGCCAAGCGCGGTGGTGGGGTTTGGCGGCTATCCGGCTCTACCCGCCTTGCTGGCTTCGCGGACAATGCGGATTCCATCGCTGGTGCATGAACAAAATGCGGTGCTGGGGCGGGTGAATCGCCTGTTGGCGGGGCGGGTCGATGCGATTGCGACGGCCTATAAGCAGGTCGAGCGATTGCCGGATAAATTGGCCTATAAGGTGCATTTGGTTGGCAATCCGGTGCGCGGCGATGTCGCGGCCTTGCGCGGGGTGCCGTTTCCGCCTTTGACCGCCGATGGTTTGCTGCGGGTGTTGATTACCGGCGGCAGCCAAGGGGCGCGGGTTTTGTCCGAGATTGTCCCCGATGGGCTGGCGATGCTGCCGCCCAGTCTGCGATTGCGGTTGCAGGTCACCCAGCAATGCCGACCAGAGGATATTGACGCGGTGCGCAGCCGATATGCGGCGCATGATATTCCCGCCGAGCTGGGCACTTATTTTGAGGATATGGCCGAGAGGCTGGGGGATGCCCATTTGTTTATCGGGCGGGCCGGGGCCAGCACCATTGCCGAGCTGACCACGGTCGGGCGTCCGGCGATTTTGGTGCCTTTGCCGATCGCTACCGATGACCATCAAGCCGCCAATTGTGCCGAAATTGTCGGCGCGGGCGGGGCGCGGGCGATCCGCGAAAATATGTTTACCGCCGCCAATCTGGCCAAGCAAATTCAGGCTTTGGCGATGCGGCCAGAATCGTTGAGCAATGCCGCCCATGCTGCGTGGAATTGCGGATACCCCCATGCGGCGCAGGATTTGGCCGATGTGGTGGAAGGGTTTGGTGGGGAGCCGGGGATGGAGGTTATTCGGGTGGTGGATGCGGTGGGTGCGGTCAGATCTGGGCAAGAGGTGACGGCGTGATGCGTGGGATTTTTTACCCCTCCGTCAGCCCTGCGGGCTGCCACCTCCCCATTTGGCTGCGCAAAATGGGGAGGAACTTTAGCAAGGGTTGGCCCATTTGGTTGCGCAAAATGGGGAGGATCTCTGCGTGAAGGGCGTAGGCACGGATATTGGCACGATCCATTTTGTTGGCATCGGCGGGATTGGCATGTCGGGGATTGCCGAGGTGATGGCCAATTTGGGCTATGCGGTGCAGGGATCGGATATTGCCGAGGGCTATGTGGTTGAGGGATTGCGGGCGCGGGGGATCAAGGTGATGATCGGCCATGCCGCTGAAAATTTGGGCGATGCGGCGGTGGTGGTGACATCGACGGCGGTCAAACGCGACAATCCCGAAGTGGCGGCGGCATTAGAGGCGCGGATTCCGGTGGTGCGGCGGGCGGAAATGCTGGCGGAATTGATGCGGTTGAAGAACACCGTCGCGGTGGCGGGGACGCATGGCAAAACCACAACCACCAGCATGATTGCCGCTTTGTTGGATGCGGGCGGGATTGATCCAACGGTGATTAATGGTGGGATTATCAACTCTTACGGTTCGAATGCGCGACTGGGCGCGTCGGATTGGATGGTGGTTGAGGCCGATGAGAGCGACGGCAGTTTTTTGCGGCTGGACGGGACGATTGCGGTTGTCACCAATATCGACCCCGAACATCTCGATCATTATGGCCATTTTGATCGGGTCAAGGCGGCATTCGTTGAATTTATTGAAAATGTGCCGTTTTATGGTGCAGCGGTGCTGTGTTTGGATCATCCCGAAGTGCAGGCGGTGATCCCGTTCGTCCGTGATCGGCGGGTGATAACCTATGGTTTTTCGGCGCAGGCCGATGTGCGCGGCGATGCGGTGATGCCGATTCCGGGCGGCAATCGTTTCGATGCGGTGATTAGGCATCGGGATGGATCATCGCGGCGGATTGTCGGTATCGAATTGCCCATGCCGGGGCGGCACAATGTGCAAAATGCGCTGGCGGCGGTGGCGGTGGCGGTGGAAATGGGCTGTGCGGATGCGGTGATCCAGACCGGCTTTGCCAAATTTACGGGTGTGAAACGGCGCTTTACCAAGGTCGGTGAGGTGGCGTTTGGCTCTGGCCCGCCCGCGACGATTATTGATGATTATGGCCATCATCCGGTGGAAATTCGTGCGGTTTTGTCGGCAGCGCGTGAGGGTATTTTAGGGCGGGTGATTGCCGTGGTGCAACCGCATCGGTTCAGCCGGTTGCGCGATCATATGGAAGATTTTCAAGCGGCGTTTAACGATGCCGATGTGGTTTATGCTGCGCCGGTCTATGCGGCGGGTGAAGCAGCGATAGAGGGTGTGGATTCGGCGGCGATGGTCGCGGGGATCAAGGCGCGGGGACACCGCAATGCGCAGTTGGTGGCGGGCGCGGAGGATTTGGCGAGGGTGTTGGCGGGAACATTGCAGGCAGGGGATATGGTGGTCTGTTTGGGGGCGGGTGATATTACCAAATGGGCGGCTGGACTGGCGGCGGCGATTGAAGGTTTGCGGGCAAAATGAAAGAAGGACAGTCCTTCGACAGGCTCAGGACGAGCGGAGTAAGAGGGAAAGTCACGCCCAATGCGCCGCTGGCACCATTGGTGTGGTTTAAGGCGGGCGGGGCGGCAGAATTTTTGTTTGAGCCGAAGGATGTTGCGGATTTGCAGGGGTTTTTGCGCGGGTTGGATGGTGATGTGCCGGTGATGGCGCTGGGGCTGGGGTCGAATTTGATAGTTCGTGATGGCGGGGTTGCCGGTGTGGTGGTGCGGTTGGGTAAGGCTTTTGCCGGGGTTAGGGTTGTGGATGGCGCTGCCACTCCACCATCGCTCGATGGTTCCCCTCCCCCAACGGGGAGGAATTTTATTTTGGAGTGTGGTGGGGGGGCGAGTGGGATTTTGGTTTCGTCTACGGCGCGGGATCAGGGGATTGCTGGGTTGGAATTTTTGCGCAGCATCCCCGGCACAGTCGGCGGGTTTGTCCGGATGAATGGCGGGGCTTATGGTGGTGATGTCGCGGGGATTTTGGTGGATTGCGATGTGGTGCTGCGGTCGGGCGAGTTGGTGACTTTGGCCGCTGCGGATTTGCACTATTCCTATCGCCATTCGGCATTGCCCGATGGGGCGATTGTCGTGGCGGCGCGGTTTTGCGGGCGGACGGGCGATCCGGTGGATATTCAGGCGGAAATGGACCGGATTTCGGCCAGCCGCGAAGCGTCGCAGCCGCTGCGGAGTAAGACGGGGGGATCGACGTTTAAGAATCCGGATGGGTATAAGGCTTGGGAATTGGTCGATAGGGCAGGGTGTCGGGGTTTGACGATGGGCGGGGCGCAGGTTTCGGAAAAGCATTGCAATTTCTTGATTAACACCGGCGCGGCGACGAGTGCGGATATTGAAGGATTGGGTGACGAGGTGCGTAGGCGGGTGAAGGAAAGTTTTGGCGTGGAATTGGAGTGGGAGATAAGGCGGGTTGGGGTTTTTACCGGAGCGCCCCCTCCGTCAGCCCTGCGGGCTGCCACCTCCCCCGATGGGGGAGGATTTTAGAATGGCTATTTCTAAACTTCATATCGCTGTCCTGATGGGCGGTTGGTCGTCGGAACGGCCCGTGTCGCTGATGTCGGGTGAGGGCGTTGCCAAGGCTTTGGAGGCGCGGGGGCATCGGGTTACGCGGGTGGATATGGGGCGCGATGTGGCGTTGCGGTTGGCCGAGGCCGCGCCCGATGTGGTGTTTAATGCGCTGCATGGCTGCCCGGGCGAGGATGGCAGCGTGCAGGGGATGATGGATTTGATGGGGCTGTGTTACACCCATTCGGGCATGGCGACGTCGGTGATTGCGATTGACAAGGAGCTGACCAAACAGGCGCTGGTGCCGCATGGCATTCCGATGCCGGGCGGGCGGATTGTCGATAGTGAGGAGCTGTTTGTCCGTGATCCTTTGACCCGGCCTTATGTGTTGAAGCCGGTCAATGAAGGGTCATCGGTCGGGGTGGCGATTGTGACGGATGATAGCAATTTTGGCCAGCCGATTGCCCGTGACGCCAAAGGGCCGTGGCAAGAGTTTGACCGCCTGTTGGCCGAGCCGTTTATTCGCGGATTGGAATTGACCACGGCGGTGATTGGCAGCGGGGACGCGGCGCGGGCGATGTTGGTGACGGAATTAAAACCCAAGAGCGGCTTTTATGATTTTGATGCCAAATATACCGATGGGCTGACCGAGCATATTTGTCCCGCAGACATTCCCGATGATATTACAGCGGCTTGTAAGGAAATTGCGCTGGCGGCGCATCGGTTGCTGGGGTGCAGGGGATGCAGCCGCAGCGATTTTCGCTGGGACGATCAACGCGGGGTCGATGGCTTGTTTTTGCTGGAGGTTAATACCCAGCCTGGGATGACTCCCTTGTCATTGGTGCCCGAACAAGCGCGGTATTTGGGCATGGATTATGGCGATCTGGTTGAGGCGATAATAGCCGATGCCATAGGCGCTAAGGTTAAGGGGACGGCGAAATGAGCCAGAGAATTCGGCGCAATGGCACGAGCGCGCGGCAGACGGCGGCGCGGCAGGGGACTTCGCAAAAAATGCGCAATGCCCGCAGCATGAGCGGGCGGGCGGCGGAGGGTGTCTTGGCGCTGTTGCCTTTTTCCGAAGCGCAGCTGCACCGGATTTTTCTGGCGGTCATATTGGGGGCAGCGGCGGTTTTGGCCTATATTGTCGCCAGTTTTGCCGGTCTGCCGGCGATGGCGCAAAGCCAGTTGGCGCTGGTCGCCAAAGATGCCGGGTTTGAGGTTAAACATATTGAATTGCGCGGGGCTGAGCATCAAAATGAGCTGAAAATTTATGAGCAAGCCTTGGCCCAGCGCAATCGGGCGATGCCGCTGGTCGATTTGCAAGGGTTGCGTAGCGAATTGATGCAATTGTCATGGGTGCAAGATGCGCGGGTTTCGCGGCAATTGCCCGATACTTTGGTGATTGATATTGTTGAGCGTAAAGCGCAGGCGGTGCTGAAAAAGGCGGATCGGCTGGTGCTGATTGATGGCGAGGGGCATCCGCTGGAGGTGGTCTCGCCCGCACGGTTGCGCGGACGGATCGTGCTGTCGGGGTTTAATGCTGAAACCCGTGTCGCGGATTTGGCGGCTTTGTTAGAGGCGGCCCCCGCGTTGAAACCGCAAGTGGCGGCGGCGAAGTGGGTGGGCAACCGGCGATGGGATTTGACATTTCGCACCGGACAGCTGTTGGTTTTGCCAGAGGGTGACAAATTGGCGGCGGCGGCGCTGACATCCTTTGCGCGGTTGGATGGCACCAATCGGTTGCTGGGTGGGCGGGTTGCGGCATTTGATATGCGATCAGCGGACAAAATCTATATGCGCGTGCCCAAGGGTGATGGGCCAGTGGGGGCAGGGGTAGGACCCGGACGGTCTGGGGCGGGGGGTTCTGGGGCGAAATTGGTGGCGGCTGTGCAAAGTGATGCGGCGGCGGGGAAGGCGGAATAATTGTGTCAGTTCCCCAATTTTCTCGGATATTTGGCGCGGTTAATATCGGGTCGTTTCGCATATCGGCGATGGTCGCTGGTTATAGCGAGGCGGGGGAATTGCTGGTTTTGGGGTCTGGTCATCGCGCATCGCAAGGGATCAAGCGCGGCTATGTCACCGATATGTCCGCAGCCACCCATGCGCTGCGCGATGCGGTCGAGCGGGCCGAGCGGATGGCTGGAGTCAATGTCGATAGCGTGTGGATTGGCGCATCGGGCGCGGGGCTGGCCTCATCGCGGGTGGGGCGCGAGATTGCAATTAATGGGGCGCGGATTTCCGACCAAGATATTGAAGAATTGCTGTTTGCCGCCAATGATTCGATCCAGCCCGATGGTCGGATCGTGCTGCATGCCGAACCGGCGCATTATACGCTGGATGGGGCGCATGGCATTGCCAATCCGCGTGGGCTGCATGCCGAAACTTTGGGTGTCGATATTCATGTGATGCTGGCCGATGGCGCGCCGATCCGCAATTTGATCGAAGCGGTGGAGAATGCCCATTTGAAAGTGGATGGGGTGATCGCTTCGCCGATTGCATCGGGATATTCATGCCTGAGCATTGAGGAGCGCGAATTGGGCGTGTCCTTGGTGGAAATTGGCGCGGAAGTGACCAATTTGGCGCTGTATCGTGGCGGCAATTTGGTCGGTCTGACCACGCTGGCCATCGGGTCTGGGGCGATAACCGATGCGATTGCATCAAAGCTGGGGATTAAGCGGTTTCAAGCCGAGCGGCTGAAATGTGTCCATGGATCGGCGCTGGCCAGCCCGACCGATCACCGTGAAATGATTCCGATTGGCGCAGCTGGTGAAGAGGTAAGCGCGCCGATTTCACGCTATGCCGACGCCAAAAACAGGATTCCCCGTGCCGAACTGGTGTCGATCATTACTGCTGAACTGGGGCGGCAGATGGATGATATTTCGCGCAATTTGCGCAGCATGGATATGGCCGCAGCCAAGGGGCAGGTGGTGGTGATGACCGGCGGCGGGGCGCAATTGGCGGGATTGGCCGATTATGCCCAAAGCGCGCTGGGGCGGGCGGTGCGGATTGGCAAGCCGCTGGAAATAAAGGGTTTGGCCGAGGCCCATGCGGTGCCGGGCTTTGCCACTTTGGCCGGATTGGTGCTTTATGCGGCGGCGGATCCGGTAGATATTCGGGCTTTGGGCCAAAAATTTCAGCATAAAACAGTGGACACATGGTTTGGGATTGTTTTGAGGATGATCCAATCATTGAAGGAATTCTTTTGATTTCATCGGATTTGGCGCAGGTTTGAGCGCAGTGCCTGTGGACAAAGCTGTTGAGACCTTTGATTCATTGCCGCGATGGGTGCATTGAATCCGATAATTATATCTGCGTTTTTTGACGCCTTGTTTGGAGTAAGCACATGAGCATCAACATTGGTCCGCCAGCCGTCGATGAATTGCGCCCTCGAATTACCGTGATCGGCGTCGGCGGGGCGGGCGGCAATGCCATCGCCAATATGATTAATGCCGGGATTGAGGGCGTTGATTTCGTGATCGCCAATACCGATGCCCAAGCGTTGAACAATTCCATCGCCGAACAGCGGATTCAACTGGGGCCAGATATTACCCAAGGTTTGGGCGCGGGATCGCGGCCCGAAGTGGGGCGGGCGGCAGCGGAAGAGACGATTGCCCAGATCGAACGGGCTTTGGACGGGGTGCATATGTGCTTTATTGCCGCTGGTATGGGCGGCGGCACCGGCACCGGTGCGGCTCCGGTGATTGCCGAAGCGGCGCGGCGCAAGGGTGTGTTGACCGTGGGGGTGGTGACCAAGCCGTTCCTGTTTGAAGGCACGCGGCGGATGCGCAGTGCCGAGGCGGGGATTGATGAGCTGCAAAAACATGTTGATACGCTGATTGTCATTCCCAATCAGAATTTGTTCCTGATTGCCAAGGCGGAAACCACGTTCAAAGAGGCCTTTACCCTGGCCGATGAAGTGTTGCAGCAGGGTGTGCGGTCGATCACCGATTTGATGGTGATGCCGGGTCTGATTAATCTGGATTTCGCCGATGTCCGCTCGGTTATGGCCGAAATGGGCAAGGCGATGATGGGCACGGGCGAGGGCAGCGGTGAAAACCGTGCGCTGATTGCCGCCGAACGCGCCATTGCCAATCCTTTGCTGGATGGGGTGTCGATGCAGGGGGCCAAGGGGGTGATTATCTCGATCATCGGCGGCGATGATATGAAATTGCTGGAAGTGGATGAAGCCGCCAACCATATCCGCGAATTGGTCGATCCCGATGCCAATATCATTTGGGGCAGCGCGTTTAACCCAGATCTGGATGGCAAAATTCGTGTGTCGGTGGTGGCTACGGGGATTGAACAATCACCCAATCATGCCGAACAAGCGGCGTCGCGGCCATTTAGCATGGGCGCGGCGCGGGGGCCTGTGCGGCCAGCTGCGGTTGTGGCAGCGGCTCCGATTGCGGCGGTCGCACCTGCGGCTGTTTCGGGGTCGTTCTCCGATCCGGTTGAATCTGACGGGGAACGTCAGGTGTTTGGTTCGGTGAAACCGGCGGATGTTGCCGCGCCCAATGCTGCGCCGAATGTGGGGCATCATTACCAAGATCCAGCGGTGGATGACCATGATGGCGGCGCTGGCGAAAAACCGGCTATTTTGGCCAGCAAGGGTCAGGCAATTTCGGCCGGTGGCGCTATTTTGACGGGTGGTGGGGCGGAAGCGGCTGCGCCATTGGAATTGGGGATGGAACATGAGGCGGGTGTCCAGCATCATGCGGGATCGGATGAATTGCTGTTGGATGCCAGCCGTTTGGCCGATGATTCGGATCATGCACATGGCTATGATTTGGGGCAGCTTGGCGATCATGCGGCGGGATCGCCATTGTTGCGCCGGAAAAATTTGGTGGGCGCCCATTCGGATGCTGGGGTTTCATCGCCACAGTCAGCGGTAATGTCATCGGCAAGCGATGCGCCAGCACCCAGCGCCCAGCCGCGTTTGGGGGGCAGCAGTGAAGCAACCACCGCGCCGACCGCCGCCGCAGGTTCGGGTGGGACATTGTTTGAGCGGATGGCCAATTTAACCGGACGCCGCAAATCTGCCGATGATGACGATGATGATGACGGCGGTGCGATCAATATTCCGCGCTTTTTGGGGCGGCAGAATAATCAATAAAGCCGTCAGTGATTAGGTTAGGATCGTAAGTGGCACTTTGGCCCAAGAAACTGGCTTTGTTGCTGGGCTGTGTTGCGGCGGTATTGGCTGTTCCCATGGAGGCGGATGCGAAAAGTCGCGCCAAATCGTCCGCCGCCAAGTCGCACGGCAATGTGCATAGCAAGGAAGCGGGTAGCGCCAAGAAATCTGGCAAAAAAGCCAAGGCCTCGGCAGCGGGCAAATCCGCCAAGGGTAAACATCGGCGCGGCGGCGATTCTGCGGATTCGGACAATCGCAAGCTGAGCAAAAAAGAGCGCGCCGCATTACGCAAACATGGGCGTGGACATTCGCACGAGCGGGCGGCGCATGGG
>JBEAOQ010000408.1:0-3695 GCA_041164845.1 Pseudomonadota bacterium
CTTGCTCCACACTTGGCCATAGGCTTTCAGCGCGGGCGATGACGCATAGGCCGAAGACCCAGCTTTGCGCCCAACCAAACCCGCCAAATTGGGCGCTATCACCGGCTTGGCCCCCGCCGCCGTGGTATGACACGCGGCACAACGCGCCTTAAACAGCACCTGCCCAGCTGCCGCCGAAGGCGCGCCTTGCGCCGACGCACCAACTGAACCCAAAACAAAAGCCGCAATAGCGGAAACAACCAAACGCATTTTCATACTTACCTCACAAAAAAACACCGCTCGTCCTGAGCTTGTCGAAGGACCGTCCTTCTCTTGAAAATCTATCAATCCGGCCAACCCAATCTAACCCCAGCTCAAATCCGCTTTGCGAAACGGCGTGGTCCGCACCCGTTTCCCTGTCGCGGCAAAAATCGCATTGCCCACCGCTGGCCCTACAGGCCCCACCGCCGATTCGCCAACAATATCCATCCGATCCTGCCCCGTCATCGCCTCAAAATGCACCCGCAATTTCGGCATATCGGCCATCCGCAACATCGGTGCTTCGTCAAAATTGCCCTCAACAATCGCCCCGTCTTTGACCGTCAAACCTTCGTTCAATGTCATATTCAGGCCAAAAATGATCCCGCCTTCCACTGCCGACAGCACCGCATCCTTATTGGCCATCCGCCCACAGTCAAGCGCCACATCAATCGTCTTGACCTGCAATTCCCCCGATGGTGACACCGCCACCCGCACCGCCGCACAGATCACCGTGCTTGAATTGCGCATGGATGCCGTCGGCCAGCTGGTAATCGCAATCCCCAGCCCCTCCCCTTTTGGCAAAGCCTTGCCCCAGCCCGCTTTTTGTCCGGCCAGCCGCAAACAATCGCTCCACACCGCATCCCATTTTGTCAACAATCGCAACCGATATTCCAACGGATCAATCCCCGCCTCATGGGCGCATTCATCGACAAAAGTCTCGGCCATAAATGTATGGGCATTATAGCATGGCCCGCGATAGGCGCCGTTCAAAATATGCACCGGCAATCGCGTGTTGCGCAAATCGACATGCGGAATGATCCCGCTGGTGAAATAGGGCACATCGGCATAGCCCTGATTCAACTGAAACAAAGGCCGCGTGCCGGTAAATGCCGCTGTCCCGCTGACCGCTTGCGGCAATCCGCTGGCGTCATCCAACACTGCTTTGTATCGCGTGGTGATCGGCGTGCGATAGCGCCCTTGCCGAAACATTTCCTCGCGGGTCCAAATCACCTTGACCGGCACATTCGGATATTGACGGGCAATCGCCACCACCATCCGCACCTCTTCGGCCTGTGTCCGCCGTCCAAATCCACCGCCCATATAGGTTTGGTGCAATTTCACCTGCTCTGGCGACAATCCGCATTCATCAATCGCCACCCAGAATGCCTGCATCATATCCTGCGTCGGGCACCAGACCTCGGCGCTGTTCGCCTTGACCAAAGCCGTGGCATTCAGCGGCTCCATCACCGCATTGTCGCAGTATGGCGTGGCATATTCGCGCTCCACCACCCGTTTGCCTGTCGCCAGCGTCACATCGCCAGCCTTTAATGCTTTGCTCCCGCCGCCCGCACGCATTGCCGAATCCAAAACACCAGCCACACCCTTGGCCAAGCCAGCATCATCCCATTGCGCCCCAGCCCCCGCATCCCACACCACCGGCAAGGCTTCCAGCGCCAGTTTCGCTTGCCAAAAATGATCGGCAATCACCGCCACCGCATGTTGCGCCGCCGTCTCGGCAATGCCAAATGAGGTGCGATTTTTCAGCTTGGTGCCCGCAGTTTTCGCCGGATCAACCGCGACTACAGCCCGCACACCGGCCATTTTCATCACCTTGGCGGCATCAAAACTAACCAGTTTTCCGCCCTGAACCGGCGATTGCATCAACGCGGCATAGACCATCCCCGGAACCTGCACATCCACGCCATAGACCGCCGTGCCATTGGCAATTTGCGGAATATGCAGCTTGGGCGGAGCCGCCTTGCCGATAAAATTCCACGTCGCCGGATCTTTCAATTTCGGCTCGGCGGCCAGCGTTATTTTCGCCGCATCCAGCGCCACGTCGCCATAACGCAACGTCCGCCCGCTGGCCACATGGCGCAACACAGATTCCGCCGCCGACACATCCGCCACCGGCACATTCCACCGCGCCGCTGCTGCCGATTTCAACCGTTCGCGCGCGCTGGCCCCGACTTGCAAACAGCGGTTCATCCGCCCCTTATCGGTGGCATGGCCGCTAAAAAACGGCAAAAATCCAGCGGTATAGACCTTATTTTCCAAGGCATCGCGCTGAATCGCAGCAAATTCTACGCGCACATTCCGCCATGCACAGCCCAATTCCTCGGTCACATTCATGGCAATTTGGGTCATCGCACCATTGCCACTTTCCGGCGTCGGCACACGGATCGTCACGCTGTCATCCGCGCCAATCGCCACCCAAGCGGTCAATTCATTCCCCGCAGCCACCTCTGGCCCCCAAGGAACCGCCGACTTCGCCCCAGCCGCCACCTTGGCCTGCGCCGACGAAACCGCCAAGACCATCCCCCCGCCCAGCGCCGCAGCCGACACCACAAAATCCCGCCGGTTAAGTTCAAAAAGCCCCTCCCCTTCAGGGGAGGGGTTGGGGTGGGGTCTGTCAAACCGGCGCAAACTAACCATAAATCACACTTTCATCGCACTATCCGCTGCTTTGTGAATCGCCGCCCTAATCCGGTCATAAGTCCCACACCGACAGATATTCGACACCGCTTCATCAATATCGGCATCGCTCGGTTTGGGTTTGTGTTTCAACAAATTGCTGGCCGCCATCAACATCCCAGCCTGGCAATATCCGCATTGCGGCACATTCATCTCGGCCCACAACCGCTGCAAAATTGGCCCCTTAGCCGCCGCGCCGGCATGGCTGGCCAGCCCTTCAATCGTCACCACATTTGCCCCAGAAATCGTCGCCAGCGGCACTTGGCAAGACCGCACCGCATCACCATTCAAATGCACGGTGCAAGCGCCACATTGGGCAATCCCGCAGCCAAATTTCGTGCCCGTCATCCCCAGATGATCGCGCAATACCCACAACAAAGGCGTCGAAGGATCGGCCTCGACCGCGACAGGCTTGCCATTCACCTTCAATCGCGTGATCGCCATGCCAATCCCCTCTCACTAAAACCCCCCTCCAGTGGGCTACGCCCGCCTTCGGCTCAGGGGAAGGGTTGCCCTTAAAACCCTCTCCCCTTTAGGCGAGGGGTTGCCCTTAAAACCCCCCTCCCCTTAAGGGGAGGGGTTGGGGGTGGGGCCTATCGTCCAAACACATATTTAGACAACAACCCCACCCCGTCACCCATTCTTACTTAATCGCCGCCAAATCGGCATCAATCGCCGCCAATTTCGCATCGGTCAATGCTTCGCCAGCATAGGATTGCAACTGCTTCAAGGTCATCGACCGCGCCATATCAATCTGGGCATTGGACACCATTTCCGGAATATGCTTCATCAACACCGCCTTAGTGGCCGGATTGTCCAACAGCGTGCCCAAATCGGTATCTGCGGTATTAAATTTCGCAGCAGCCGCAGCAACAGGCGCATCCGCTGCCATAACGACACCGGCCGAAATCGGGGAAAATGCGGCCAAAGCAGCCAGAATCAGGGTCTTTTTCATAGGTAATCCTTCCAGTTATTATCTC
>JBEAOQ010000409.1:0-4315 GCA_041164845.1 Pseudomonadota bacterium
AAAATGGTCAATATGGCCAAAACCGGCGTCCACCGCCAAGGGCATGGTGCCCTGCCGTTCGAACCAGCGGCGAAACATCCGATAGTGTTTTTCTTCCTCGGCGCGATGCTGTGTGACGGCGGCGATGAAGGTGGTTTCATCCGGACAAATGGCATGGGCAGCGGTCAGTACGCGATCCAGCGCAGTATAGCCGCGATGTTCGTTGTAGAGATAGATCGAGGCGAGAACGTCGAGGTAGCGGGCGCGTAAAGGGTTGGTTTTGGGCGCTGCCCCTCCGTCAGCCGTTCCGGCTGCCACCTCCCCCGGTGGGGGAGGATTAATGAGCCGATGCGCGATATTATTTCGCCAATTCCGCATCAATCGCCGCCAGCAATTCGGCATCATCGGGGGCGGTGGCGGGCGAAAAGCGGGCGGCGACTTGGCCATCGCGGCCGATCAGGAATTTTTCGAAATTCCACAGCACTTCGGGGTCTTCGGTCGGGGTCATGCCATAACCGCGCAGCTTTTCGCGCCATTCATTGGCATCGCCGCGCTTTTCGGGCATAGCAGCGGTGAGCGCGGCATAGAGCGGCTGTTTTTCTGCGCCGGTGACATCACCCTTGGTGAACATTGGGAAAGACACGCCATAGCTGGCCGAGCAAAACTGGGCGATGTCGGCATCTGTGCCGGGTTCTTGGGCACCAAAATCATTGGCGGGGAAGCCGAGAATTTCAAGGCCTTGTGCTTTTTGGGCGGTATATAGCGCCTCTAGCCCGGCATATTGCGGGGTTAAGCCGCATTTTGAGGCGACATTGACCACCAGCAACACTTTGCCGGCATGATTGGCCAGGCTGTCGGATGCCCCGTCGATGCGGGTGAGCGGGATGGCGGATAGGGCTTCGGTCATAAAATATCTCCATTTTGCTTATCGTCCGCACGATAGGACGCAGCTTGGTTTGACGGTTGGAGTGTGTCATCTTTGGTGGGAGAAGAAAAGAGCGTTGGAGAGCATGATATGAATTTTGCCGCGAAATATGGGCCGTGGGCGCTGATAAGTGGTGCATCCGAAGGCACAGGGGCGGAATTTGCCCGTCAACTGGCGGCGCACGGGATGAAGCTGATTCTGGTGGCGCGGCGGCAGGGGCCATTGGCGGAACTGGCGGCGGAAATCCGGGGCAAGGGGGTGGAATGTCTGACCATATCGGCGGATTTAACCGCCAATGATGCCGCCGATAAGATCATTGCCGCTTGCCAAACCCGTGATGTCGGCCTGTTTATCGCCAATGCCGGTGCCGACACCAATGGCGCGACGTTTTTGGACAAGGACATTGCCAATTGGCAAGCTCTGGTGATGATGAATGTGATGACGACCATGCGGCTGACCCATCATTTTGGCCAGCCGATGCGGGCCAAAGGGCGTGGCGGGATCATTTTGGTTGGCTCTGGCGCCTGTTATGGCGGGCTGACCGGACTCGCGACCTATCCGGCGGTCAAAGGATTTTTGCTCAATTTCGGCGAAGGCCTGTGGGGCGAATTGCGCCATCACGGGGTGGAGGTGCTCAATTTGATCATGGGGCAGACCGACACCCCCGCACACCGCAAATTGATGGAAGAAAAGGGGATGCTGGTTCCGCAGGGGATGGCATCAGCCGCCGATGTGGCGCGGATTGGGCTGGAGCAATTGCCGCATGGCCCAGTGTATAATTGGGGGCAAAGCAATGATCTGGCGGGATATGCGCCCAATTCCCCCGATGCGCGGCGGGCGCGGATTGTGATGATTGAGGAAATGTCGGCAGCCTATGCAGGAAAAAAATGATGGATATGATCCAAGACATCGCCGACCGGCTGGCGATAACTGACCAGATTTATCGCTATGGGCGGGCGATGGACAGGATCGACCATGCGCTGGGCTATACGATATGGCATGAGGACGGCACCGCCGACTATGGCCATCATTACCAAGGATCTGGGCGTGGGTTTATCGACCATGTTTGTGCGCAACATGCCGGTTTGCAACAACATTCGCACCAGATGAGCAATATCATCATCGAACTGGATGCTGATAATGCGGGCAGCGAAACCTATGTCACCGCCACGTTGCGAATGGAGCGCGGGGATAGGCTGATGCAGATGGTGGTTATCAGCCGCTATGTTGATCGCTGGTCAAAAAGGGCTGGGCGATGGGCGCTGGACCACCGGATTGCGGTGATGGAAATGGACGAAATGCGCGAAGTTGTGCCGATGACGGTGCATCATCAGGCGCGGCGTGACCGGCAAGATGTGTCCTATACGGTGTTGAAAAAGGGCGTTTAACGATGCGGGTGGATAATTTGATCCGCTCATTGCCCATGATTGGGGGCGATGAAACAGGCGGCTTGGCCATGGTTTGTGCCATTGGCGTCAATCAGATTCCACACATGGGCATGGGCAATGGCAAAACGCCGCCCCAGCGCCGAAATGCGGATGCCCGCATAATCACGGATAAAACCATGCAGGCTGACGCGATCTAACAGGCTTTGGCGTTCTTCACGCAGAGCCAGTTCGGCAGACAGGCGCGAGGGCATCTGGGTAAAGCTGGCCGCATCACATTCAAACGCCCGCAGCGCCGCCGCATTGCCAAAGAAAAACAGCGGGTCAGCTTGGTTGCCATGTGCGACAATTACTTGCCGAGCTGACCACAGGGCGCGGATGAGATCGGGGACGTCATGCGGTATTTTGGCCAGCAAGGGCAGGCCCAAAATCTGTTGATAGCTTTGGGCGATTAGTACGATTTGCGCGGCGATGGGTGGATCGAGCCAAACGGCGGGCAGGGAGGGTGATGCGGACATGGAGCATTATCAGGACACATTATGCCCCGCCGTCAAGCCGATATAGCCAAATTGGTTTAAAATGACTCAGAAATTTGGCTATATGTGTTTATTATCGTTCGCCTTATCCAGATAAAATGAAATCATTTTATCTGGGGCTCGCTATATTGCGCGATCAGATGGTGCGGAAGCGCGGGGTTGGCGTTTCCACTGGGCTGGCCGGCACAATCATCGGCCGACGCACGCACATCTCATCGACATCGCCAGTTATGCGGATGGTTTGCCGCGCCACTCTGGGGTCGATGGGGTCTTCAAAGGCAATCCCCATCCGACTGTCGATAACCCACACAACCGTGCCGACAATCCAACCCAAATTGCGGATGTCGATTTCAATTTTGGTGCCAACCAGTGCGGTAATCCCACTTTCCGCCATGCAGCCATTGGCCGAAAGATTGCGAATTTTGACCCGATATTCGTCGGGTTGATCGGGCAAGCGCAGATTTGCCTGTAAAAACAGACTGTCGCGGTCATTTTGACGGTGGTTACTTTCCGGCATAACAATCTCGGTTCATATTGGGACTCTGTGGGTAGCAGGAAAAGGTAAACGAATGACGACTTTTGCCTCAGTATATTCTATGTGTTTTGGCATGGAATGGCATTTTCGCAGTGAAAACAAGGTAGGCAGAGTTTGAACGGATTTCTTTTTGCCTTATTGGCGGTGCAATTGGCCGGAATTGGCGCGCGCGATCAGATTTTGGTGGCGCAAATGACCGCGAAGCAGGGGTTGCGGCCTGCCCTGTTGATAATTGCCCTTTTAACCAGCACGATTGCCGCCATCTTGGCGGGTTGGGCGGCGGCAGAGGCACCCTTGGAATTGGGACGCAGCCCGCGCTTGGCTTTCGCCGCGCTGGCACTGGGGCTGGGCGGGATTGAGTCGCTGTTGTTTTCCAAACCGAAACCGCCGAAAGAACCCACGCAATCGCTGGCGGCGGCAGCGATTGTCTTGTTTGCGCAGCAGATTACCGATTCTGGGCGGTTATTGATTTTTGCCATCGCGGTTGCCACCAACTCGTCACTGGCGGTGCTGGGCGGGGTGCTGGGCGGGGCGGCGTCATTGGTGATCGGCTGGTTGGGCGGGGCGCAATTATTGGGCAACGTCGGGATGTTGCGGCTGGCGCGCTTTGTGTCGGGGGCTTTGCTGCTGGGCACGGCGATAGGTTTGATGCTGGTGGTGCTGGGCGATATTGATAATCTGGGGCCGGTTCTGGCGACATTGCGCGACAATCTGGGTCGCAAATTGGATGGAATGTAATGGCGGATTCGGCGCAGATTACCATTCATACGGGCGCAACTGACGCGCAGATAGCCGCATGGCTGGCGGATGTTTTGACCAAGGGTTTGGTGCGGGCGAAGGGTGACATAGCCATATGTCTGCCTGGCGGTTCCACGCCATTTCCGATATTGGCGGAATTGGTGCGATTTCCGCTTGATTGGGCGCGGATTGTGGTGTGGCCGGGTGATGACCGGAT
>JBEAOQ010000410.1:0-4976 GCA_041164845.1 Pseudomonadota bacterium
AGCGGATGAGGAAGCGCAGCATATGGCGGCGTGTTTAGCGGGGATTAGGGCGCGGGGGGAAGGGGAAAAATAAAAGCGGGGGTGGTGTATTTAGAAGTCGCCTATTTTTCTCTTCTTCTTATGCCGCTGATGGTGTTGACCCCTCCGTCAGCCCTGCGGGCCGCCACCTCCCCATTTGCACTGCGTGAAAATGGGGAGGAGTTATAAGGAGGGAACTGGCCCATTTGCACGGCGTAAAAATGGGGAGGAGTTATAAGGAAGGAGCTGGCCCATTTGCACGGTGTGAAAATCGGGATGGGTCAAGAGTTTACATCAATGCTAATTGACCAAGGCCGATTCGATGGCGATGCGGATCGCTTCGGAGGTGTGGTTGGCGCCCATTTTGGTCAGCATATTGGCGCGGTGGATTTCGACGGTGCGCGGGCTGATGGCCAATTGTTCACCGATCAGCCGGTTGGACAGGCCGCCCGCCACCCCAGACAGCACTTCGCGTTCGCGGCGGGTCAGGCGTTCGACGCGGCTGCGGGCCATGGCTTCGCGCAGTTTGCTGCTGCCCAAGCTGCCCGCCTTGCTTTGGGCTTCGGCGGCGACTAGGCTGATTTCTGCTTGGGTGAAGGGCCACGCGATGAAATCAATCGCCCCGTCCAGCACCGCCTGAACCACCATGCGGGTTGATGGCAATTCGGCAAAGCCGATCACCGGCAGCCAATGGCCGGATTGCACCATGTGATTGAGCAGGCGGCTGACCATCTTGCCGTCATCATGCACCAATAGAAGCCCCGATTGCGGCCAACGGGCGATGAGTTCACCAGCATCTTCAAAGGGTTCGACGTGAATCGGGCTGTCGGCCAAGCAATGCGAGATGGTGGCCCGGCGGCGGAAATCGCCATCGACAAGGAACAGGTTGGTGCTGGTATTGGTGTTGTTGAGCATAGTCGCCTCCTGCTGGATAACGGTTTATGCCTAACTGATTATGCCTAGGGGTTGGTGCGGAGTTGGCTCCATTTTGGCGGACTATTGCATCCATATTCGTATTAAGCGCGATTATATAAGTATTATTACAGATAATTGTTCCAGATATGATATGTGATTATTTAGGAATTGGCGATGGCGGTCGATATGTCGATGAAATCTTGGCGAATTTCGGCGATTTTCTGCGGGTCAAAGGATAGGACATTGCCAAGGATCGCTTGGCGGGCGGCGGTGTAAAGTTGATGCAGGACATCGGCCAGACCGCCATTTTCGCTAACGCCCAATTGCAGCGCGGTAATCGCCGAGATGGCGCGGGTCAGGGATTCGCTTTTCAGCCGGTTGTCGGATTTTTCATCGGCAAACAAGGCACTGCCCAAGGCGGCGATCAGCTGTTCATAGCACAGGGCCAGCAATTGGCGCGGATCGGATGCGCTGACCCTTGCGTCAAATTCGACGCGGCGATAGGCGGCGGTGGGGTTGCGTTCGGCCAGCATGGGGGGACTTTCAGATTACAGACATGAAGTGCAGTTGATGGACTATGTATCAATGAGAGAGCGGGCCACCCCCTCCCAGCCTCCCCCTCAAGGGGGAGGAGTTTATTGAGCTAACTCGCGTTAATTGCCTGATTTGGTCCAATAGGCGACTTGTGATTTGAGCTGTTCGAGGGTGGATTTGGAGGCGGCGACGGCGCTGTTGGTTTTGGCGAAGCGGTCGATCAGCTGGCTGCGCAGGGCGGATTGGGAGTCGGCCAATTTGCTGCGATCATCGGTGAGAGTGGTTTTTTGCGCGGTGTAGCGTTTGATCGAACCTGCCAGAGAACCGGGGTCGGAGGCCGAGGTCAGATTGCGCGCAAGGTTATCAAAGCTGGCGAAAATGCCATAGATGCCATTGGTGAACATCGCGGTAACCGCCGATGGATTGGCTTGGATTGCGGTGGCCAGCCGCGCTGAATCCAGCGCATATGTGCCGTCTTTTTGGATACCCAGCCCCAGATCGGACAGGGTTTTCGGTGCGCCAGATGCAGCATTGGGCATGATGGTGGTCAGGGGAAAGGTCGATAATTTGCGCGCCATCGCCTTGGCTCCGCTGTCGGCATTAAGGTCGCCGGTCAGCGCGTTGGTGTCGGTGTTGAGACTGCCGCGTAAGCCATTGAGCGCCGAGGTAAGGTCTTGCATCGCACTGGTGATGGCGCTGGCAGGGTCGGAGAAGCTAATGGTGGTGGGGTTGCCCAGATTGGTGCCGGTCAGTTTAAGGCTGACGCCCGGTGCGGCATTGTCGATGCTGTTGCTGGCTGATGATCGGTCGATTCCGTCCAATTTGTAATGGGCATTGGCGGCATTGGCGGCGCGGCGCAAGGGATCGCCCGCCACCGGCTCCCACGCCAGATTGGCTAGTCCCGGATCGCCCGAAGCCTCGGTCGCGGAGAGGGTGAAGCCATTGTCATCGCCCAGCGGGCCTTTGAGCACCAGCCGCGAACCCGTGCTGTCATTGGCGACATAGGCACTGACACCGGCGCGGGCGGCGTTGATGGCGCGGGCGGCGTCGTTGAGCGTCGCCCCGCTGGCCAGATTGACGGTAAGCGGGGTGTGGCCCGCATCGGCAGTGAAGATGCCGCCGGATATGCTGCCAAAGTCAATGGTCAAAGAGCCGGAGCCAATCAGCGCGCTGCCGCTGGCATAGGACGGGGATTTGAGCACTTGCGGCGCGGCGAGATTTTGCACTTCGAGGCTGTAGCTGCCCGTCGTTCCGGTCGAGCCGAGCGGCAGGCTGGCGGTGGCGACAGATGCGTTGGCGACGCTGGGTTTGGCGGCCAGATCGCCGGTGCGAACCCGATCACCCAGCGATGTGGCGAGGGCCAGCAGGTCGCTTTTTAACGAGGAGGCCAGCGAGATTTTCGACTCGAGCTTGGCGGTGTTTTTGTCGATCTGGCCAAGGCGGGCGGCGAATTGGGCATTGGCAAGGTTGGTGGCCAATGCGGTCATATCAATGCCGGTGCCGCTGCCCAATGCCAGCACGAGGGCCGAGCCGGTTGCGGCTGAGTCCGTCGCGGAGGTGGTGGTTGATGTGACCATGCTGTTTAGAACGGCTTTTTTCGGAATGGGTTAAGGGCTTGGGCATGTCATTGAGGCTGGGCAATCGCAGATGAAATTTCGCAAGCTGGAAAAGTAAGAAAATATGGTTCGCGCAGAGGCGCAAAGAGAGATTTCTGTGTTGGAAGACCAGATTTTGCCATCAAAAAGCATAATTACATGTGTCAAATAAGCCTGCGGCCTTATACAATCTCTCAGCGTCTCTGCGCCTCTGCGCGAATAAAATTTCAATATGCGGTGCTGCTATCAAGCGGCAGGGATTTCCAACCTTCCATCGGCATCAAAGCGCAGGGCGACAGGGATGTCGATGCTGGGGCTGGGGCGCTGCTCGCCGCGTTTCAGCGAGAATACGAAGGCAAGGACACCGGCGACGGCGGCGTAGAGTTCTTCGCGGATCATCTGGCGTTCGCGGGTGGTGTAATAGACCGAGCGCGCCAATGACGGGAATTCCAAGCAGGGAATGTTCAGCTCACCGGCCAATTCGCGCATCGCCAAGGCTTTTTCGCCGCGCCCCTTGGCCAGCACCACCGGGGCCGAGGCGACATCGGGATCATAGCTGAGGGCCACGGAAAAATGGCTGGGGTTGGTGATAACAAATTGGGCTTTGCGCATGGCATTGGCCACACCGCTCATTGCCAATTGGCGCTGGCGGCTGCGGATCGCCTGTTTCTTTTCGGGTGCGCCTTCGCTTTCCTTGTGTTCATCGCGCACCTCTTGCTGGCTCATCATCAGACGATTGCGGCGGCGAAACCATTCGATTGGCCAATCAATCAGCCCAATCACCAGCAGCCCGGCACAGAGCGCAATCAGTAAGGACGTCAGCGCATCCCAAGCAAAACCCAACTGGCCGGAAAGTGGGGCGGAGGAGAGGGTCGCCAGCGTGGTCAGGCGGTTGCGGCTCCAGCCATAGGCGATGCCGCCGAGCAGGCCTATTTTGAGCAGACCTTTGCCAACTTCAATCCAGCCCTGCGCCCCAAACATCCGCGACAGACCAGCGGCGGGACTTAGGCGTGATGGTTTGGGGGCCACATTGCCGGCATTGAATTTGCCCGGCCCCGCCAGCCCCAATTGCGCGGCCAATGTCATGGCGATCACCACCGCGCCCAGCAACAGCACCGGCGGCAGGGCCAGCAAGCCGATATGCAGCAAAATTTGCCCCGGGGCGAAATGATCGAGCGCGGCGCGATTCCACACCAGACCGCTGCGCAAAGATTGCCCCAGATTATCCAGCAGCCACGGGCCAGTGAATTTCAGCGCAGCGGCTCCGCCCATCAATGCGGCGGCGGTGCCAAGTTCTTTGGAGCGCAGGACATCGCCATTTTTGGCGGCTTCGGCCAGCCGCTTTTCGGTCGGGGCGAAGGTCTTTTCACCGGCAGTTTCGCTCATGTCGTTAGCAATGTAGTTGTGGCGGCGATAGCGTCGGCGGTCAGCTGGGTCATCGTATCGCTCAACAGCGGGGCCGACAGCAGCAGCGCGGCAAAACCGGCGATGATCCCCGCAGGCAGCGCCAGCGAAAACATATTCAGCGCCGGAGCCGAGCGTGACAGCACGCCCGACAGCATTTGCACCAGCAGCAACACCAGCGTCACCGGCAGGGCCATAGCGGCGGCGGTAGCGAACATGGCGCTGGCAAAGGACAGCACCATTGTGAAATGCTGCGGGCCAAAAGCGCCAAGCACGTGGCCGGGCGGAAAGAGGGTGTAGCTTTTAACCAACAGCGCGATCCATTGCAGATGGCCACCAAGGCTGAGGAAGATGACCGTCAGGATCACCGCGAAATATTGGCCCAATGCGGGGGAATGTGCGCCATTGGTCGGATCGACGCTGGTCGCCATCGACATGCCCATGCTGCCGCCGATAATTTCAGCGGCGATTGTCGGCGCGGCAAAGGTGAATTGCAAGACAAAGCCAAGC
>JBEAOQ010000411.1:0-4745 GCA_041164845.1 Pseudomonadota bacterium
GCCCATTTGGCCATCAGCGGCATATTGGCGTAAATTTCCGAAATCGGCGCGACCTGCACCGCGACATGGCGCCAATCCGCACCCAATTCCACAGCCGCCACTTGCGCCAGAACAGTGCTGATCCCCTGCCCCATTTCCAATTGCGGCACTGCCACCGTGACCATGCCATTGGCGGCAATTTTCAACCAGCCCGCTTGTGCCAGCTCCTCTGACTCCGCCGCCATAATATCGGGCGCGGCATAATGGCGCGGCCACAGCCCCCAGCCCAGCAGCAAGCCGCCGCCCACCGCCGTTCCAATCAGCATATTGCGGCGCGACAGTTGCATATCAGCGCGGCTGATTGGCCAGCCACACTGCCACCCGCCGCGCTATGGCGGCAAAGGCATCGGCTTGTGGCCCGTCGCCGGTGACGGGTGGCACCCCGGCATCGCTGGCTTGGCGGATGGTTAAATCCAGTGGCACGCGGCCCAAAAAAGCATGACCGCCCGCCGTCGCCGCTGCTTCGACTCCGCCGCTGCCGAACGGATCGGACACTTCGCCGCAATGTGGACAGGCATAGCCCGCCATATTTTCGACCAGCCCAATCACCGGCACACCGGCGGTATCAAACAAAGACATCGCCCGCGTCGCATCCATCAGCGCCAAATCTTGCGGGGTGGAAACAATCACCGCCCCCGCCGGACGATGGCGTTGCAGCATGGTCAGTTGGACATCGCCCGTGCCCGGCGGCAGATCGACCACCAGAATTTCGACATCGCCCCAATGGGCATCAACCAATTGCCCCAAAGCATTGCCCGCCATTGGCCCGCGCCAGGCAATCGCTTTGCCCGCCTCGATCAAATGGCCCATCGACAGCACTTTGACGCCGTAAGGGCTGGCGACCGGCAGCAGTTTTTTGTCATGGGCTTCGGGTTTGATCCCTTCATTAGCCATCAGGCGCGGCTGCGACGGGCCGTAAATATCAGCATCGACCAGCCCAACCTTGTGCCCCATCCGCGCCAAAGCCACCGCCAGATTGGCCGAAAGCGTGCTTTTGCCGACACCGCCCTTGCCGCTGCCCACCGCAATGATGCGCGGTTTGGGCGGGCCAGATGCGCGATCCGCCATCACCGCGACGCGCACTTCTGTAACACCATCCGCGCCAGCAAGCGCCTCTTTGGCAGATGATTCGAGCCGTTCACATTCCAGCGCATCAAAGCCGCTGCCATCCAAAATCAGCGTCACCACCCCATCGGTGAATTTAAGCGATTGCAGCCGCGATGCCGCCAGTGGCGGGAGCAATTTTTGCAGATGTGGAAATGCGGATTCAACTGGCACGAAAAGCCCCTGTTTTTGGCAATTAGCTGTCGCTGCAAATTCAGCGACAGTTTGGACAGCTCTATCGAAGAAAAACGATCCTTCGACAAGCTCAGGATGGACGGTGATGGGGACAGCTACGGTTTTTAGCGACCATCCGCCATCTTTGCGCATGTTTTGCACGGCAAAATCATATATTCGGCGATATTAACCGCATTTGTAGCTTGCATTGATAGCCAAGCACACCACATCATTCAAATTGCGTTCAGCTGCAATGGCGTGGAATGTGACTTGGGCGTCGCCTTGCGCGCTCTTATATATGACAAAGGAAGAATGACCTGTGCGCTATGCTTATGGATTGACCACTGCCCTGCTGCTTGGCGGCGCGGCCTTATCTTTGACCACTGGTTTTCCCGCTGGCGCGCAGGTCGCGCAAAATGATGAGCAAAAAATGCAATCACTGGTGCCCCGCGCCGGTGCCCCCGCCAGCTTTGCCGAACTGACCCAGCTGTTGCAACCGGCGGTGATCAATATTTCCACGCGGCAAAAGGTAAAGGTGGAAAATGCCAATCCTCTGGCCGGAACCCCGTTTGGCGAGATGTTTGGTGCTCCGCAAGGTCAGGGCCAAGAGGGTCAAACCCGCGAGGCGCAATCTTTGGGATCGGGCTTTGTCATCTCCGCCGATGGTTATGTCGTCACCAATAATCACGTGATCGCTGGTGAGGGCAAAAATGAGGTGGAATCCATCACCGTCACCATGCCTGATGGCAGCGAATTTCCCGCCAAGCTGATTGGCCGTGATGTCGCCTCCGATTTGGCGGTGTTGAAAATTACCGCAGGCAAGCCGCTGCCCTTTGTTAAATTTGGCGATAGCAAGGGGGCGCGGGTCGGCGACTGGGTGATTGCAATTGGCAATCCTTTTGGTCTTGGCGGCACAGTGACCGCCGGGATTATCAGCGCCGTTACCCGCAATACCGGCGCGGGCGGGGCCTATGACCGCTATTTGCAAACCGATGCCGCGATTAATCGCGGCAATTCGGGCGGGCCGATGTTTGATATGAAGGGGCAGGTGATCGGGATTAACAATGCGATTTTTTCGCCTAATGGCGGCAGCATCGGCATTGGCTTTGCCATACCTGCCGATATTGCGGGGCCGATTGTTGATCGTCTGGTCAAGGGTCAAGCGATTGAGCGTGGCTATCTGGGTGTCCGGATTGCCCCGCTGACCGAGGATTTGGCCGATAGCTTGGGCATTGCCCATAATCGCGGCGAATTTATCCAAGGGGTAGAACCGGGTAAAGGCGCAGCGGTTGCGGGAATAAAAGAGGGCGATGTGGTGATGAAAGTGTCGGGCCGCGAGGTTAGCCCGGGCAATTCATTGTCCTATATTGTTGCCAATACCGCGCCCGGCAGCCGGATTCCGATTGAATTGATCCGAAATGGCCAACGCCTGACCGTGACCGCCACCGTGGGCAGACGCCCCAGCGAGGAAGAGCTGGCCAAGAGTTTTGATCCCAATGCGCCCGATGCCAATGATGATTTTAACAAGCCGCAAAAGGACAAAGAAACAGGTCTGGCGGACAAGGTTCTGGGGATGACGGTTCTGCCGCTGACCCCGCAAATTATCAGGCAGCTTGGTGTTCCAGATGGCACCAAGGGGCTGGTGATCGCGGCGGTTGACCCCTCATCCGATGCGGCGGCCAAGGGTTTGCAGCGCGGCGATGTGGTCATTTCGGCCAGCTATAAGCCGATTTTGACTATTGCCGAATTGGATGCGGCGATTGGCGAAGCCAAATCGACAAATCGGGCGGCGATCTTGTTGCAAGTGATGCGGCGCGGTCAGCCGGCGATTTATATTCCGGTGCGGTTGCGGTAATCGGTCATATTCTGGCCCAGCGTTTAATGTTGGGCCAGAAACTTACCCCCGAAACTTACCCCATGGTAAAATGTTCCATCCGCCCGCCAATCGCATGGGCCGCAATTAACGCGCCAAATTCGGGATAGGCGGGCAGGGTCTTAAACGCGGCGTGGGCATCCAAGCTCTCCCATTCGGCCAGAATGATAAAATTATCGGGATTTTCCACCCCACGTCCGATCTGCACCGATTTCACCCCCGGAACAGCCCGCAAAATTTCGGTAATCCGCCCGTTTAACGCGGCGGCAAAAGCCTCTTCCGATCCGGGTTTGATCTGTAATTCGGCGCGTTCGAGTAGCATGGATTGATCCTTTCAAGCATCGTGCTGAAAAGCATGTCCTGAGCCCGTCGAAGGGTGGGAACCGGTTTTCAGCCAATAACGATGCGACAACAAAAATTTAGAGCGGGCAGTCTGATTCAGATTTAACGCTGCCCGCTCTAATTGCACGAGCGATGATTGGGATACCACTTTGACATAGGTGCAAAAGGAAGCATAGACTGCTTCATGCTATCCGCAGAACAAATCATCAAAACCGCCGAGGAATTTGGCGATTATAGGCAGCGTTTTTCAATCCCGCGTGAGGCCGAAGGGTTGCGCCGATGATCCCCGACGTGGCCCCTTTCCGCGCCATTGCCCTCAGCCGACGGGCGCATGAGTTACAGGCGCAGGGACGGAAAATTTTCCATATGGAATTTGGCCAGCCATCGACCGGCGCGCCAGCTGCCGCCATCCATGTTGCGCAACATATTTTGCAGCATGATGCGATGGGCTATTGGGAAAGCCCCGATCTGAAGGCGCGGATTGCCCACCATTATGCCGAATCCTATAGGGTGGTGATCGCGCCAGATCAGGTGATGCTGACCTGCGGTGCATCGCCCGCATTGGTGTTGGCGTTGAATTTGTGTTTCGAGCCAAATGCAAGGATTGCGATGGCACGGCCCGGCTATGTCGCCTATCGCAATGTGGTGACCGCGCTGCATATGCAGGCGGTGGAGCTGGATTGCGGCGCGGCGCAAGCCTATCAAATCAGCGCCGCTGGTTTGGCGGCCATCGACCCTGCGCCCGATGGCGTCATCATCGCCAGCCCGGCCAATCCCACCGGCACCATCATCCCGCCCGATGAATTGGCGGCGATAGCAGCGGTCTGCGAGCGGCGCGGTATTCGGATCATTTCTGATGAGATTTATCACGGCCTGTCCTATGGGATGCCGACCGAATCCCTGCTGTGTCATGATAAAAATGCGCTGATAATCAATAGTTTTTCCAAATATTTCAGCATGGCCGGTTGGCGGCTGGGCTGGCTGGTGGTGCCGCCAGATCTGGTCGATGCGGCGGTGGCGCGGATGGGCAATTTGTTTCTGACCCCGCCATCTTTGGCCCAACATGCGGGGCTGGCGGCGTTTGATTGCGCGGATGAATTGCGGGGGCATATCCAAACCTATGCCGCCAATCGCGTCTTGATGCTGGGCGCTTTGCCGGTGATGGGTTTGGCGCAAATTGCCCCGCCCGACGGGGCGTTTTATATTTGGGCGG
>JBEAOQ010000412.1:0-2860 GCA_041164845.1 Pseudomonadota bacterium
CAAAGCGCCCGCCCGCCAGATAGCCCCAATTGCCATCGCGGCCATGTGGCCCAACCAACTGGTTCGGCGGCGGAAAGCCAAGAAAATCATCCTTGAACCCGCGCCAGAACTGCACCCACGCCGGCATATCGGCGATAATCGTCGCGGCGATGTCATCCTCCCTGCGCGGCTGCCAATCAGTCGGCGGATCAAACCGGCACACGGTCACTTGGGCGGGTTTCTGCTGCCAATCGGCCTGACTGTCGCGGGTGTAAATCTGGATACGACCCGGTTCAGTTTGCAGATGTAACGGCCCGCCCGCATCTGGCCCGACGGTTACAGTGACGCAATTGTTGGCATCGCAATGGGGCAACAGATGTTGCAGGGTGAGCGCGCCAATGTTGCGGCCAAGCCCCGCGTGATGGGCTGGTTCCATCTCTATCACCACGCTGAACTGCGGCGGATTCGCGGAAAATTGGATGTCGATGGCATAATTGCCCGCGCCATCAATCGGAATTTCGCGGTTGAAATTGTCGGGATTATCGACCGCCACCGCCGCCCCGCCATAGCTGTGACCAAACCAGTGGCGCGGCGGGTTGGAGACATTCCACACCAGTTTTGGCGCGGCGGTGTCGCCATTGGCCTCACGCATCGCCAGCGCCAACACCCATTGATCCAGCGCATGATCCAAACCAAGCGCGCCATCGGGCAGGGCTGCCGCCGGATCGCCGCGCATCTCGCACCGCGCCATTTCGCGGGCGGCACGTATATCTGCACGTTCGATCATGCGCAGCGCCAGCTTTTCGGTGGCTTCCTGATCTGGCGTATAGAGCGGATTGCTCACGAGATGGTGCCCACGCGCCCGCCTTCGGTAAAGATGGTGCTGCCGGTGGTATAGCTGGAGGCGTCGCTGGCCAACAAGATCGCCGCGCCCACCGCCTCATCCGCCGCGCCAAACCGTTTGATCGCGTTGCGTTCGGCCAGCCCCAGCCCCTTGTGGATCTCGGCTTCTTGACCATCTGGACTCATCGACCCGACACAGAGGCAATTGATTCGCGTGTGCGGAGCTTGTGTCTTGGCCAGTTCGCGCACCAAAAATAGCAGCGCCGCCTTGCTGACGCCATAGGCCACGGCGGGCGGGATCGGGGTGAAACCGCCGCAACTTTGCACCGAAATGATCGTGCCTTTGCCATGGATAAGCATATCGGCCTCGGTCAGCTGGGTCAGCCGCCATGTTGCCATGACATTGACATCCATCGCGGTTTTCCACACCGCGTCGCTGTTGGCCCATAAGCCGCCATCATGGGCATAGACCACACCGGCGGCGGCATTGTTGAAGATGATATGGATCGGCCCAAAAGCGGCGCGGGCTTTGGCCACCAGATTTTCGAGATCGGCTTTTTCACCCACATCCGCCACCACGGCCAACGCGCGTCCTCCAGACAGGGCGTTGATTTCACCGGCGATACGATCCAGACGATCCTGTGACCGCGCAGAAATCACCACATTTGCACCCAATTCGGCATAGGCTTTGGCGACATGTTCACCGACGCCGGGGCCGACGCCAGTGAGGATGGCGGTGCGGCCATCAAGGCGGAAACGATCAAGCACGCTCATTGCGGTTTTCCTAACAAATGGCCGAAACGGGCATAATAGGGTGCCATTCGTATCCGCAGTTCGGCGATGTCGATGCCATATTCTTCCGGTGAATGTTGGTGTTTGCCCATACGTTTGGCCGCTGGGTTTTCGGTCAGAAATAGGCTGATGCGGGCTTTATGTTCATCAGAGAATGACAAGCCGAACTTGTCATAAATCCGCCCCACCGCGCCCATCGGATCGGCGACGACATCTTTGTGCGCCAGATCAATAATCCGCGATTCGATCAAAGGATCATCGCGCGCGGCCAGCGCCTTGTTCATCCCGGCAATCCAAGTTTCCACGACATCGCGGCCAATTGCCACTTTGTCCTTGTCCCCGCCGAATGCCGCGAGGAACCCAGCGATAAAGCTGGAGAGCGAGGAAAATGTCAGCGCCGGATCGCGGTGCGTCCAAACCAGCATCGCCCCGGGATAGGCCGCCAACAATGCGGGCAGATCGAACAGATGCTGCGGTGATTTCAGCGCCCAGCGGCCCTGTGGCCCGCGCCATTGAAAATTTTGCAACAGCCGTTTGTGCGAGACATATTGGCCCGCCACATCATTTTCACGCAGCCACTGGGCATAATCGGGCACGCCAAGTTCAGCGGCAAAATTGGTGCTGCCAAAATGATATTGCATCCCGTGGTTGCATTCGCCCGGCTGGGTGCAATCAAAGCGTTGAATATCAAGCAATTGCGGGGCATGTTGCAGCCAATTATCATACATCGCCGTGACCTGGGCGATGCGGGGATCACTTGCGAAAGTCCCAATTTCGGTCGGCGGCCACGGCATATACCATTCCCATTCACGCGGGGCGCGGGCGGCGGGATCAAGGCACAGCAGATCATAGCTGATGGTGGTGCCGGTGCGCGGCAGACCGATGACAATCAACGGATCGCCGACATCAAGCGCGGCGATTTCGGGATGCTGCCGGTCATCCTCGGTAAACCGCAGACGGGTGGCCAATTGCCCGATGATATTATGCGAGGCTATGTCGCGGAGTTGGTCGTTGGGGCACATCGCCTCGACTGCTGCCACCAACCGCCCAAAACCTTCGCGCCAGCCGGTATCTGGGCCGAAATCGGTGAGGCCGGTCGCGGCGCGTGCTGCCGCCTCCAGATCAGCGACAGTCAGCGCGCTCATGCCATCGCTTTCGCCATGAAATCGAGCAAATCGGCATAATGCGGTTGGTGCGACAGGCCGCCGCCGGAAATCGAGATATTCTCGCCGGTGATATAACGGCT
>JBEAOQ010000413.1:0-4090 GCA_041164845.1 Pseudomonadota bacterium
GCATCAATCGAAGCCTGATAAGCACTTTTGCCCATCCGCATATGGCGCACGATGTTTTCAATTTCCACGATCGCGTCGTCAACCAAAACACCGGCGACCAAGCCCAGAGCCATCATCGACAATTCATTGAGGGTAAAGCCAAACCACGCCTTCATAAACCAAAAAGTTGGGATAGCGGACAGTGGAATGGCGATGGCTGAAACCATGGTTGCCCGCCAATCGCGTAGGAAGAAAAACACCACGATAACCGCCAAAATCGCCCCCTCAACCATCGACGACATGGATGATTCATATTGGGATTTGGAATAATCAACCGACGAGAACAGGCGGGTATAATGGATCCCCTTATGCTCTTTCGACAGCTTTTCCAGCTCGACCATCGCCCCATCATATACCGAGACATCCGATGCGCCACGTGCGCGGGTCATGCTGAAAGTAACGACTTGCTTATTGCCAACTTTGGCCAGCCCGGTAACTTCGCTAAAGCTGTCTTGGACGCGGGCGACATCGGCCAGTTTGATCATCCGCCCACCGCCAAGCGGCACTTGGGTTTGCGACAGGGCGAAGGCATCCTTGGCATTGCCCAAGACCCGAACCGATTGCCGAACGCCGCCCACCTCGGCTTTGCCGCCAGCCGCATTCACATTCAACGTGCGCAATGCCTGATTGATCTGCGCGGCGGTAACCCCCATCGCCTGCATTTTGGTGGGTTCCAACGTGACCCGAATTTCGCGATTAACCCCACCACGCCGACCAACATCAGCCATCCCATCGACAGACAACAGCCGTTTGGCCACAACATCGTCGACAAACCAAGACAGCTGTTCCAAGGTCATATCATCGGCTGAAACCGCGAAATACGCCAAAACATTGCCGGATTGGGTCAATTTGGTAACTTGCGGTTCCAAAATGCCATCGGGCAAATCGCCGCGCGCCTGATCGACCGCATTTTTGACTTCGCTAACCGCCGCATTAATGTTCTCACCCAGCTGAAATTCAACCGTGGTCACGCTGGAGCCTTCGGATGCGGTCGAGCTGATACCAGTAACCCCAGGAACCGAGCGAATTGCTGCCTCTACCCGCTGGGTTATTTGGGTTTCAATTTCCGTGGGCGCAGCGCCTGGCTGGCTGATCTGCACTATCGCTGCCGGAAATTCGATGTCGGGCATGTCTTGAATTTCCATGCGCGAAAAGCTGACGATGCCCATCAGCATCAGCGAGATAAACAGCACAATCGGTGCAATCGGGTTGCGGATGCACCAAGCCGAAATATTGCGGAAATTCATCTCAGCATGCCTTTAATTTGTTACTTTTACAGGAACTTCAAGGATTAAGGCTTGGTCACAAGTGTGGGATTGAGCGTCTCTCCATCCGCCAAAAAGGCACCCGCCCGCAACACAACCCGTTCTGAACCCGACAAGCCGCTGGCTATCGCCACGCCATTGGCCGTGACTGTGCCCAGCGTCACACCGCGCCGTTCCGCCTTGTTGTTTTTGCCGACGATCCAGACAAAACTGCCTTTGGTATCAGATTGCAAAGCCGATTCGGGCAACATCGGGGCAACTATAGTGCCGCCCTGAATCGCCGCAGCAGCGAAACCACCAGAGCGCAATTCAGGCGCATAGGCCAGCGCGATTCGCGCCACGCCCTGACGGCTCTGCGCGTCGATCATCGGGGCCAGTTGCCAGATTTGCCCGGCAAAACTCTTGGCTGATCCCACCGGCGTAACTTGCGCGATTTGTCCGGTGGTAATTTGCGCCAGATCGCTCTCGCTGACCTTGGCACGCAGCTCCATCTCGCCGCCCCGCGCTATGCGAAACAGCACCGTGCCGCCGCCGCTAACCACTTGGCCAACTTCGATATTGCGCTCCATCACCAAGCCCGAATCGGGGGCAATGATCGACAAACGCCGCACCCTTGCGCCAATTTCGCCCAGCTGGGCCTTGGACACCCGCACCCGCGCATCGGCACTGTCGCGTAACGCGGTTAAACGATCAATATCAGCCTTGGAGATAAAGCCCCGATCCACCAATTTCAGCGCCCGATCCAGATTGGCCTGGGCCAGACGGGCATCGGCCTCGGTCACCATGATTTGCGCTTGGCCATTGACCAGCTGCTCGCTTTGCACCGAACGATCGAGCACGGCCAAAACCTGACCCTTGCGCACCCAGCTGCCGGCATCGACAAAAACTTGGGCCACCGCGCCGCCTTCGCCCACCGAACCCACGGGCATTTCATGCCGCGCCGCCAAAACGCCAGTGGCATTAATCGTGCCGACAATCGTCGAACTGCCCGGGGAAATGACCGATACAACCGGTGCTTGCGATTGTTTGCTGGCACCAACATCGTCTTTTTTGGAAAAATGCACCGCGAACCACACCGCGATGATAATCAGCGCCGCCAGCACCGCCCAGATAATATTGCGACGGCGAATCCGCCGTTCGTCATCATCAACAGTATCAAGCGGATTTTCCCCATCCAGCGAAAATCCCGCCTCTTCCATCAGGCCATCACCCGAGGAATGGCCGGTTTTGGCGTCAATTCTGGAATCATAATTCATCGCGATCACCGCCCGGAAAACCAACCCAGCATAAATTTGGTGTGGGTTGGCGTGTATTACATTGGCAAGGCACCGACAGCAAGCGTTAAGCTGCCGAGCATATGGCTGGTGCGGCCATAGACCTAAGGCGGGAATCAGGCAATGAAAAGCGTGGTGCAGCGCAACACATTGCGCTTACGCGCCAATCATGTGTTCACAACATAGACCCGATAAACAACAAAATGGCCCCAGAGCCGATGCTCTGAGGCCGTTTTGGGACAACGGAAAATGGGGAATTAATATTTCAATTGGCGCTCATATAAATCGCGATAATGCTGGATGCGGGTCACCCGCAAACCCTGCATCCCGCTGCGATCCACGGCGCGTTGCCACGATGCGAATTCTTCCAAAGTCAGGGTATAGCGTTCGCATACCTCATCAATCGACAGCAGCCCGCCATTTACGGCGGCCACAACCTCGGCCTTGCGGCGAACAACCCAGCGCGTGGTATGCGGCGGCGGCAGCGAATCAATAGTCAGTGGCTCACCCAAGGGGCCGATGGCTATGGCTGGACGAATTTTCTGGTTCTCGATCATTTCAGTCCTCGAATGCCGATCTAGTTTGTGCCGGCAGTGCAGCCTCTATGACAGAGGGGGGTTTGCCAATGGCTGAAATATTAAGGTTAACGGCGGATTCGTAATTACGATTTTTTGCATTCTCGGTATCGGTTGTTCCGTCATTATACGCCGCAATCCGCAGTGCCGATGCTGCATCAAAGCTGGCAGGGGCTGGAATGGTGCAAGTAACAGCCATTGCCTGCCGACAAGCCAGCGCCGCCGACAGCCGCGCCGTCAGGCCGTGCCAATCAAGCGGGGCGGCAATTTCTTGCCCACCACGCGAATCAGGGGTGCCGTGTTGCCAGTCGAGTGATGAGAATCCGATATCCATTGACCACTGTATAGGCATGGTAACGTCAAGGGGGAGTAAAAGCCGCCTTTACCCGCCATTATTTATGGTTAACGCCGTGGCAGGTTCTCCAAAGATTTGGTTACGGATTTCTGCGTGGATGTGATTTTTGCCAAGGGCGCATTGCCGGTGTAAGGGGCGCTTTATGTCCCAATGTTCACGCCCATCTGCACCAATTTCTGCCGGTTTGCGGCAAAATTTGGCCGGTTCACCCGTCGATAGGCCCATCGGTTGGATTGATTCGGCATGGGCCACGTCCTTATTTCAGCTCGACGGTGATATTTCCCAGAAAAAAATTGTTGTGGCCATGTCGGGCGGAGTGGATTCATCGGTTGTCGCGGCTTTGGCAGCGGCAAGTGGGGCCGAAGTGATCGGAATCACCCTGCAATTATACGACCATGGCGAGGCGGTGCAGCGCAAAGGGGCGTGCTGCGCGGGCCAAGATATTCGCGATGCGCGGCAAGTCGCGGAACGACTCGGCATCGCCCATTATGTTTTCGACCATGAGAGCAGCTTTCGCCAATCGGTGGTCGAGCGATTCGCCGATGAATATATGGCCGGACGCACCCCGATTCCCTGCATCCG
>JBEAOQ010000414.1:0-7281 GCA_041164845.1 Pseudomonadota bacterium
GCGGCGGCGGCGTGGAGTGCCATGCCAAACGCGAAGGCGAGGATCAGAGCGATCCAACCGGCGGCTTCTTTGCCGCGCCGTTCCCAGATGGTGAAGGCGAGGATTAGCAGGACAAAGGGCAGGGCCAATTCGCGGATCGCCAGCGCGGCGGCGGCGGGCAGGGCCAAGGCCCACCAGCGGCGCGGATAGCCGATGGCCCCCGCCAGCGCCACCGACAGGAGCAGCCCAGCAGGATATTCATGCAGCGCCATCAGCCCTTTGTTAATGACCGATCCCCCGCCAGCGGCGACGGCGATTCCGGCTGCGACGCGTTCAGGCAACGTGATGAGGCCTTCGAGGGCCATAACCCAAGCGAAGATCGAGACCAGCAGCGCCGCGATACAGAGTTTTTGTAGCCCAGCCCAGCCGATTGTCGCGGTGAGGACGCTGGAGGTCGGCAGTCGCATGGTGAAGAAGGGGCGCAAGGGGTAGTGATGGGCGCGGTGCATTTCGGCGGCGGCAAGGTGATAGGGTTTGCCCTTGGCCACTTCGGCTGTGATGTCATGATAGAGGCGGACGTCGGTATAGCCGCCTTTTTTCGCCACTTTTATCGGCGGTGGGGTGACGGTCAGGCACCATGTGCAAGTTGCGATCAGCAGCAGGGTGAAAAGCAGGGCGACGGGGCGGGGGAGGCGGGCGAGCATGAATGTTCTTTGGCGGATTTTGGCACCAAAGCAAGGGGGTGGTTTGGGGTGGTTGGTGATGCAAATGAAAATTCACGCGCAGCAGAAGAAATATTCAATGGTTCGCGCAGAGGCGCAGAGGCGCAGCGAGGATTTCTGAGGTGGTGTGAGTTCAAAACTACATGGTGCTTATCAAATAGCCTGCGGCTTGGTGCTATTTCTCTGCGCCTTTGCGCCTCTGCGCGATAGTTATTCCTGCATATCGCACATTCTCAAGCAGATGTGATTTCCTTTGGGGGGTAGGTTTTGGGTTAGGGTTTGGGTGATGGATTGATCCTGCGCTCGCAATGACGGGGGAGGCAGGGGGGATTCGCAAATCGATTGCATAAAATGGGCGATGAGAATCGGGTAATAGGCTGATTCGGTACGCTTTGGTGTAGGGATTCTGGGGTGGGTTAGGGATGATTTTGCGATAAATTACGCAAAAATCCTTGGTTTTCTGCGGAATTACCAATCCTTTCCGGAGAATTACCTAGGCATAAACCAATAAATAACCGCGTTTGTTTACAAGCTGTGGCATGAGAAAACACACCATAACATCCGTCGCCCCATCTGCTCTGCGCTTTGCTGCCAGTGGCTTGGCCCTTGCTACTGCCCTTACTGGCGTCATTATGGCGACACCGGCTTTGGCCAGTGGCACCACCGCTGGCACGCTGATCGCCAATACCGCCAGCGCCAGCTATACATCGGGCGGCACCACCGCCACCATTTCATCGAATACGGTGACAGTGAAGGTCGATCAGCTGTTGAACGTAGCGGTGGCTTCGTTAACCTCGACGCCGGTTGCGGCCAGTTCGACGGCGGCGATATTAACCTATCAAGTGACCAATTCGGGCAATGGCACCGACACATTCAACCTGACCGCTGATCCTAGCATTTCCGGCAATCCTTTTACCGGCGTCATTCAAAAAGTGGCGATAGATACCAATGGCAATGGCACCTATGATCCGGGTGTCGATCAGATCATCACCAATGGCTCGGCCAGCCCGACGATTGCCGCCGATGGCGCGATTAAAGTGTTTGTCCTGGTTGATCTGCCCAGCGGCGCTGTGGATGGTGCGGTTTCACAAGTGAAATTGACCGGCGCTTCGGTGATTGGCACCGGATCGCCCGGCACTTTGTTTGCCGGTGCGGGGGTTGGCGGAGTTGATGCGATTGTCGGTGCAACCACCGCTCAGAGCAATGCTTTGGCGTCGCTGGTGGCCAGTCTGGCGCAAGTAACCTTGACCAAAACCGCCGTGATTACCGATCCATTTGGCGGTTCAACACCGGTGCCCGGCGCGATCATCACCTATTCGCTGGTCAGCCATGCCAATGGCACCGGCACGGCGGCGGCGATGCATGTGATCGACGCCATCCCGTCCAACACCACCTATCAGGCGGGGACAGTGACGTTGAACGGCACGACATTAACCGATGCGGTGGATGCCGATGCCGGAACCGGCGGGGCCAGCGGGATTGATGTGACGCTGGGCAATGTTGTCGGCGGATCGCCCGACAAGACGGTGACCTTCAAAGTTAAAATTAACTAGGATTATGCTGATGAAAAAGACCTACTTTATGGCTGCTTTGGGGATCTTGGCTTTTGCCACGCCGCTGATCGCCAAGCCGGTGAAGGCTGTGGCTAAGCCCGCCGTTAAACCTGCGGCGGCGGCTCCGGTTGCGGCGGCTGCGCCAGCCAACGGGGTTAACCCATTTTCTGTGACCATTGAGTTCAAAGTGGACAAATTGGTGGTCGAAAAGGGCGTGAGCCAACATGTGCTGGTGTCCAGCAGCAAGGTGCTGCCCGGCGATCATGTGATTGTTTACGCGCATATTGCCAATGCGGGCAGCGTGGCCGGTGAGAATTTCGCCGCCAGCTATCCGGTTTCGTCATCCATGCTGCTCGAAGACTATGATGGGGTGAAATATCTGGTCTCGGTCGACGGCGGCAAGAGCTTTGGAAAATTAGAGAAATTAATGCTTGCCGATGCGGCGGGGGTCAAACGGCCCGCGCAAATTGGCGATGTTAATGCCGTGCAGTGGCTGGTTCCGCTGGTTCCTGCCGGGGGGAAAATAACCGTTCAATGTAAAGCCTTGATCCGATGACCTGAAAATAATCTGCCCTGGTTCGCGGGCAAAATATGCGTGAGCCTTAAACTAACTGCTTATGAAAAAGGGAAAACCAATGAAACTCGCCAGCAAACTGCTTGGCGCGGCAAGCCTTGTCGCGCTGTTTACCATGGGATCGGGCTCCGCATTCGCGGCCGGCACGACCTCTGGATCGACGATTGCCAATACCGTCACCATCAACTTTCAAGTTGCTGGGGTAAACCAGACGGCGCAATCAGCCACCAATAACGTAACGGTTGACCGCAAGGTGAACCTGACCGTGGCCAATGTCGGCGCGACGACTTCGGTCTCGCCCGGACAGACGGCGGCGGTGACATCCTGGACCATAACCAACAGTTCGAACGATGTGTTGGATATTGGTTTGGCGGCTGTCAACCAAGCGGGCGGCACAGCCCAGCATGGCGGCACCGATGTGTTTGATGTCAGCAATATCAAATATTACGTCATGCCCGGCAACAGCGCGGTCTACAGCGCGGCAACTGCGGTTCAGGTGACTTATCTGGACGAAGTTGCCGCCGATGCGGTGATGAATGTGTTCGTCGTGGCAGATATTCCGGCAGGCGCAACCAATACCCAAGTGTCGGGTATTGTCTTGACCGGCACAGCGCAGGCGGGTGGCACGGCCAGCACGCAAGGTGCGGTGCTGACCGCGACCGTGGGTGCGAATACCGCTGGGGTGGATACGGTGTTTGCTGATGCCGCTGGTTCGACCGATTCGGCCAATGATGGCAAACATTCGGCCAAGGGGGATTATACCACCTCGGCTGCGGTGTTGACCGTCAGCAAGCTGTCAACGCTGATTAGCGATCCGGTCAATGGCACCACCAATCCGAAAGCCATTCCGGGCGCGGTGATGGAATATTGCATCGTTGTCGCCAATGGCGCGGGCGGGGCAACCGCCACCAGCCTTGGGGTGAGCGATCCGGTTCCGGGCACCACCACCTATAGCGGGGCCTATGGCATCTTCCTGAACGGGACGGTGACATCGGGTGTCTGCAATGCCGATGGCACGGCGGGCGGCAGCTATAATGCCGGCACCACCACGGTCAGCGGCACACTGGCCAATTTGGCCGGTGGTTCGACATCCACGCTGCGGTTCCGTGTGACGATTAATTGAGGAGAGTGTGGGGGGCAGCTGCGGTTTCGCACTGCCTCCCATTCTCTGAATAACCACACAACCATCTATATTTGAAAGATTTATGGGTCGCAACCATCCTCTTAAACTTGCGGCGGTCTCGATGCTATGCGCGTTTGCGGCGATAATCTCGCCGGGCGCGCAGGCGCAGACCATCTCTAACACGGCAAGCGCCAGCTGGACCCAGTCCGGCGAGGCGCTTTCTGTCGTTTCTAATAGTGTGACTTTTCAAGTTTCCCGCAGCGCGGCTACGGTTGAGACTTTTGTTGTCGGCGCGGGGCCGAGCGTCTCGCTGATCTATAAGCCAGCCATTTGCGGCAATGTCGCCGTGGGCGGCACCGGGCAGGTAAGCAATGGTATTGCCACCGCCGCCGTCGCCCGCGCCACCACCGTCAAGGTCGGCGATATATTCTATTTTCGTCTGGTGGCCCAAGACGCCAATCTGCACGCCGATTCCATAGACAGCGTCGATGCGACGATCACCAACAGCAGCGGCGACCGCGAAGTGGTGCGGGTGTTTGAAACCAGCGTCAACAGCGGCATTTTTATTGGCGCCGTGCCGACAGTGGGCATTCCGCCGCAGCCGCAACAGGGTGATTGCCGGATGAGCATTGCTTCGGGCGATGTGATTAAGGTCGATTTTGGCATTTCGGGGCTGATTTCGCCGCTGGCCAGCACCCAGATCAATGTTTTAGCTGATCCATATGGGTTGGTTTTTGATAGTGAAGATGGTTCGCCGGTTAATGGTGCCAAGGTGACGATTGTCAGCAGCAGCGGTGCGCCGGTTTCGGTGTTTGCCGATGATGGGGTAACATCTTGGCCATCGGTGGTCTATACAGGTGCCAGCGTCAGTGATGGCAATGGCATTGTCCATCAATTGCTGCCCGGGGAATATCGCTTTCCTTTGGTTAATATTGGCCAATATAAGGTGATTGTCGAGCCGCCTACGCCGTATAAAGCACCATCGGCTGCAACGCCTGCGCAGCTAACCAATATTTTGCGGCCCGATGGCAATCCGGTGTTGATTGGTGCCGGTTCCTATGGCGCGGTGTTTACGGTGCCAGATCCGACTCCGGTGCGGGTGGATATACCCGTGGACCGACCGCCGGTCGCGGTGGCATTAACCAAAACGGTTTCACGCGCGACCGCCCAACCGGGCGATCAAGTGTTTTATACGGTGACCGCGCATAATTTGGATGTGGGCCGAATTAAGCGTGGCGTGATACTGGTGGATACGCCGTCGTCGCTGCTGCGGTTACGTGCCAATTCGGTTCTAGTTGATGGAATTTATAACCCAAATGTCATTTCTGTCAGCGGTGATGGCGGGTCTTTGACCGTCCGGTTGGGCGATATTGCGGCTGGGGCGACGCGGGTTGTCACCTATGCGATGGCGGTGCGGCCCAATGCCCCGCCCGGACAAGCGTTGAACAAGGCGGTGGCCACCGATGCCCGTGGCCTGTCGTCGGTGGCCAGTGCGGTGCTGCGGATTGAGCAGGACGGGCTGACCTCGCGGATGACTTTGATTGGCCGGATTACCGATGGCGATTGCCGCAAAATTGGCCCGCGTATCGGGATTCCCGGGGTGCGGGTGATGATGGAAGATGGCAGTTTTGCCATTACCGACCGCGATGGCCGATACCATTTCGATGGTCTGGTGCCCGGCGATCATGTGGTGCAGGTGACCGATCAGACATTGCCGGAGGGCGGGTTTTTTGTGAATTGTGGACAATCCACCCGCAATGCCGGCAGTGCGATTTCGCGGTTTGTCAGCGGGCAGGGCGGGTCTTTGCTGGTGGCGGATTTCTATGCCCATTTGCCAGAAGTGGCACATAATACATTGAAAAATATGCAGCATGAGGATTATGTTGGCAGCAAAGGGGCCGAAGATAAGGGCTTGGAATCCGGCCCCAAAGCCACAGATGCGTCCAAGGCCAAGCTGGGTACAAAAGCGACAGATGCGCCGGTCAATGAGGTGCCATTGGCCGAGGTTGATCTGGTCAAAGCGGCGCATATCCGCGAGGATCGGATATCCGCTGGGGCCGAGACCAATTGGCTGGCGATGGGCAATGGCCCGACCGATTTTCTGTTCCCGACGGTTGACCATAATCCACGCGCGCCGGTGGTGCGGGTGGTGATCCGTCACAAGCCAGGTCAAAAGATTGAGCTGTCTTCGGATGGCAAGCCGGTGGATGCGGTGGCGTCGGATGGCAGCAAGGTTTCGGATGACCGCAGCTATGCCGTGACCGTGTGGCGCGGGATTCCGCTGGACAGCGAGATCACCCATTTGACAGCGGTGGTGCGCAATGGCGATGGCACGGTCGAGACGACTTTGCACCGCGACGTGCGTTTCACCCAGACGGCGGCCAAGGTGGAATTTCTGGCGGCGCAGAGCAAGCTGATTGCCGATGGACGAACCAAACCGGTTATCGCAATCCGTGTGTTGGATCGGGCGGGCCGTCCGGTTCATGCGGGCATTACCGGCGAAGTCAATTTGAGCGCGCCGTATGAAAGCGCCGAGGCGATTGCGGCGATGCAGTCGCGGGCTTTGACCGGACTTGGCCGCAGTGCGCCGCATTGGACGGTGGCGGGCGACGATGGTGTGGCTTTAATCGAGCTGGCGCCGACGATGGTCAGCGGTGCTTTGACTTTGGATTTCAGCTTTAGCGATGGCCAGCAAAGACGGCGGCAAACGCTGGAAAGCTGGGTGGTGCCGGGCGATTTGAAATGGACTTTGGTCGGGCTGGCCGAAGGATCAGTCGGTTCCAAAACCATTGCCGATGCCATGGAACGCAGCGGCCGATTTAACAGCGATTTGGGCGATCATGGGCGGGTGGCATTCTATGCCAAAGGCCGGGTTCTGGGCAAATATCTGCTCACCTTGGCCTATGACAGCGCCAAGCAAAAAGACGATCAGCGGCTGATGGGGGCGATTGATCCCCGCGCCTATTATTCGGTGTTTGCCGATGGCGCGGATCGGCGCTTTGATGCCGCCAGCCGTGAAAAGCTCTATGTGCGATTGGAAGCGCGGGCGTTTTATGCGCTGTTTGGCGATTATGAGAGCGGATTTACCCAGACCCAGTTGGCGCGTTATATGCGGACTATGACCGGGGTTAAAGTCGAAGGCAACACCCATGGCGTGCATTTCCAAGGGTTTGGCGCGAAGGTTTCGACCACCCATCGCCGGTTTGAAGTGCAGGGCGGGGGTATTTCAGGGCCATATAACCTGAACAGCAAGGCAATTGTCGCCAATAGCGAGACGGTGGTGATTGAATCGCGTGATCGGCTGCGGTCGGAATTGATTGTCGATAGCCA
>JBEAOQ010000415.1:0-10440 GCA_041164845.1 Pseudomonadota bacterium
AACAAGGCCGCATCAATGGGCAGAGTGGATGGGTCATCATGCCACACGACATCGCCCAATAATTCCCGTTGCGCGTCGCGCAAAACACGGGATGTTTCCACCAGATGCACATTGAGCCGCAGCCCAAACCGCGCCATCACCCGCAAAGCATCACGCGCCAATGTGCCACGCCCCGCGCCCAATTCGACAAAACACACCCTCGGTGGCCGCCCCGCCCGCGCCCATATATCGGCCAACCACACCCCGACCATCTCGCCAAACATTTGGCTTATTTCGGGGGCAGTGATAAAATCGCCCGACACCCCCAGCGGATCACGCGCCGCATAATAGGTGGCGTTACATTCGGCCATATAATGCGCCACGCTGATCGGCCCCATCGCCGCAATCAGCCGCGCCAATCTGGTTGTCAGGTCATTCATGTCATCCAAACCCCGTTCTCCCTGAGCCTGTCGAGATGACATACCATAGCACCATTATGGCCCTCCCCCTTGAGGGCAGGATCATCGCAGATGGTCGATAAAAAAGGAAGAAGGAGTTCACGCAGAGGCGCAGAGAAGAAGGGCAGGCGCAGAGATATGTGATATGTTGAGAAAGCTATCCCCCCGTATCGAAAATAGAATAATTTAATGGATTTAAAACCTCTGCGTCCCTCTTTTCCCTCCGCGTCTCTGCGTGAACACTTCTTTTCTAACTTTTTCCCATCTCCGGCTTAACCAAAGCCCGCGCTGCAAAAAACAACCCCGCCGCCAATAATGGCACGGTCAACCATTGCCCCATTGACAGGCCGGTTCGCAGAGCAAATTCGGACAATTGCGCATCGGGTTCGCGGAAAAATTCAATGCCAAACCGCGCCGCCGCAATCCATGTGGCAAATATCCCCACCAGCAAACCCGGTCGCCACCGCGCCCGTGTTTGCCAAAATAACAGCTGCATAATCACCGCCAAAAGCGCCCCTTCCAGCAATGCTTCATAGAGCTGGCTGGGATGACGCGGCAGATCGCCCGCACCCGGAAACACCATCGCCCAAGCCACATCGGCCCCCGCCACCTTGCCCCACAATTCGCCATTAACAAAATTGGCCAGCCGCCCAAACAACATGCCAAATGGCACGCAGACCGAAATATAATCACACAGCCGCAGGAATGACAGCTGATGGCTGCGCGCCACATAGGCAATTGCCACCAGCACCCCGATCACCCCGCCATGAAAGCTCATCCCGCCTTCCCACAGCTTGAAAATATTCAGCGATGTCCACAGACTAGGCTCATAAAAAGTCGCATAACCCAGCCGCCCACCCAGAATAATCCCCAGCGTCGAATAGAGAAAAAAATCATCGACATGGCGCTGGGCCAGCGGGGCGCCGCTTTGCCGGATCATCCGCGACAACAGCCAATAGCCCAGCATAATCCCCGCCAGATAGGCCAGCGAATAATAGCGCAGGGTGAAGAAATGCAGATCAATCCCGCGCTTCAGGCCCAGATTGACCCAATAGATCGGTTGATGCACCGCATTGGATGCAGCCAATAGTGACAACAAGGGCTTAGTCTCCTAGGAAGTTGCGGATATATAATGCACACCCTCCGATACAGGGTGATGGCGCAGATGTAAGCAGCAAATTAGAACAAAATCCAAGTGCAACAAAATCCAAGGGTATGAAGGAGAGTAAGGCCAAATGCCAAGCGAACTAGACCTTGAGATGAACGCGATTATGGCGGCCATGACCGCCAAGGGCGGCTTGCTGGAATGTGGCGAATCTGTAGTAGACGGCGTTTCGTTGCCCTATTTGCTCCAAGCCCCGCCGACGCTGCCCGCTTATTTCGCCTTTTTCTGCGACAAATTCGCCGATGCCACCTTTTTGGTCGATGGCGACACACGGCTGACCTTCGCCGAAACTTACACCTTGGCCCAGAGTTTGGCGGGGGCGTTGGTCACCACCCACGGCGTAAATGCGGGGCAAAGCATCGGCCTAGCCGCCCGTAATTCGGGTAATTGGGTGCTGTGCTATATGGCAATCATCATGGCCGGCGGCTGTGCGACGCTGCTTAATGGCTGGTGGACCGGCGATGAATTGGCGCAAGGAATCGCGCTGGCGGGATGTCCCTTGGTGCTGGCCGACGATGGGCGGGCGGCACGATTGGCGGGCAAAACCCATGGCGCAAATTTGCTGATAATCCCGCATGATAGCACGGAAAACCTGCTCGCTGCCTTGGGTGCATCGCCAAATACCCCCACCGAACTGCCGCAACTCGCTCCCACCGATCCTGCGACCATGTTGTTCACCTCCGGCTCCACCGGCATGGCCAAAGCGGCTTGGTCAGATCACCGCGCCGTGGTTCAGGCCGCGCTCAATTACGCCGGACAGGCGCTGCTGTTTCTCACCGTGCTCGAACACAAAGGCACCGCCTCTAAAACCCAGCCTTCCACCCTGATCTGCGTCCCCTTGTTCCATGTCACCGGCGAAATTCCGCTGCTGCTGCAAAGTTTTGCCATTGGCCGCAAAATAACCCTGATGCCCAAATGGGATGCTGGCGAAGCCCTGCGCCTGATCGAGGCCGAACAAGTCACCTATTTCCTTGGCGTTCCGCTGATGAGTTTTGAACTGGCGGAGCACCCCGAGCGTGCCAGATATGACCTTAGCAGCTGCATCCACTATGCCGCTGGCGGTGCGCCGCGCCCCATTGCCCATGTCGATAACATCCGCAAAAATCTGCCCGCCGCCTTTCCGCTGCTCGGTTATGGGCTGACCGAAACCAACGCGGTTGGCTGCGGCAATTTCAACGAAAACTATATCGCCAAACCCACCAGCACTGGCCGCGCCAGCCAGCCTTTGGTCGAGCTGGCAATTTTGGACGACGCTGGAACGCATCTGGGCGTGGGCGAAGTAGGCGAAGTCGCCATCCGTTCGGTCTGCAATTTTCGCGGCTATTGGAACAATCCTGCCGCCACTGCCGCCGCCATCACCCCCGACCTGTTTTTCCGCACTGGCGATTTGGGTCATATGGACGCCGACGGCTATCTGTTCATCGTTGACCGCAAAAAAGACATCGTCATACGCGGCGGCGAAAATATTTCCTGCATCGAGGTTGAACAGGCCATCTACGCCCATCCCGCCGTCGCCGAAGCCTCGGTTTTCGGCCAAGCCGATGCCCGTTTTGGCGAGGTTCCAGTCGCGGTGTGGCTGGCCAAAGCGGGGGAAACCCTCACCGAAACCGAGCTGCACGCCTTTCTCACCGGCCAACTCGCCCCCTATAAAATTCCGGTGCATCTGTGGCAAACATCCGAACAACTGCCGCGTTTGGGCACCGAAAAAGTCGATAAACGGGCTTTGCGTGCGGCCTATGCGGATCATACATAAAGATTTATACACGCCGCTATGACCACGCTTCGCATCCCCAACCAACGCGCCGTAATTGATCGCCGCGCCATTACCGAATCCATCGCCGCCGCCGTCACCGACATGGGCGCAGCCAAAGCCCGCAGCATAGTGGTCGAAACCCTGCGCGCCGCGCTAGCCCAAGGCCGCAGCGAAATTGAACGCCGCCTGATCGAACGCCCGACAGCGGGCAATGATGCCGCCGAAACCCAAGCCTTCCTCGTCGATCAATTGCTCCGCATCATCCACGATCATGTCGTCGCCGATGTCTATCCAGCCGGCAATCGCTCGACCGGTGAGCGCCTGTCGATTGTCGCGGTCGGCGGCTATGGGCGCGGCGAAATGGCCCCCCATTCGGATGTTGATGTCGCCTTTCTCACCCCGATCAAACAAACCCCGTGGTGTGAACAAGTGATTGAAGCGATGCTCTATTTCCTCTGGGATTTGGGGCTAAAAGTCGGCCATTCCAGCCGTTCACTCGATGAAATGGTGCGGTTAAGCCGCAGCGATCTGACCATCCGCACCGCCATGTTAGAGGGCCGCTTTGTCTGGGGCGATCAAGCCCTGTTCCTAGAAGCGCGCAGCAAATTTTGGACCAATGTTGTCCAAGGAACCGAGCGCCAATTTGTCACGGAAAAACTTGCCGAACGCAATAGCCGCCACCAACGGCTGGGCGACAGCCGCTATGTGGTCGAGCCGAATATCAAAGAGGGCAAGGGCGGATTGCGCGATCTGCATACGCTCTATTGGATCGGCAAATATATCCACAAAGTGCGCAATGCCAGCGAATTGGTCCAGGTTGGCCTGCTGACCGCCGCCGAATATCGCGCCTTTCGCCGCGCCGAAAATTTCTTCTGGGCGGTGCGCTGTCATCTCCACACCCTAACCCACCGCGCCGAAGACCGCCTAACCTTCGATATGCAGCGCGCCGTCGCCCAAAGGATGAATTTCGCTGATCGTCCCGGCAAAAGCGCGGTCGAACGCTTTATGCAATTGTTCTTTCTCCACGCCAAACAGGTCGGCAGTCTAACCGGCGTTTTTCTCTCGCAACTCGACGAACAATTCGCCAAAAAACAACGGCGCGGACTGTTCGCTGGTTTTCGCAGCCGCAAACGGACATTGCAGGGTTACACCGTCGCCAATGACCGCATCGCCGCGCCGCATGATGCTTATTTCGCCGAAGACCCCGTTCGCTTGCTCGAAATTTTCGCTTTGGCCGATGAACATAGCCTTGAAATCCACCCCGAAACCATGCGCCTCATCACCCGCGATGCCCGGTTGATTGATGCCACAGTGCGCCGCGATACCCGCGCCAATGCCCTGTTTATGCAATTGCTCACCAGCCACCACAACCCCGAATCCACCCTGCGCTGGCTCAATGAGGCAGGGGTTTTTGGCCGGTTTATTCCCGAATTTGGTCGGGTCAATGCCCAGATGCAATTCGATATGTATCATCACTATACCGTCGATGAACATACCATCCGCGCCATTGGCCTCCTCTCCGATATTGAAAAAGGTCAACATAAACAAGATCATCCACTGGCCAGCGAATTGGTCGGTAAAGTGCAATATCGCTATGCGCTTTATGTTTCGGTGTTGCTGCATGATATTGCCAAGGGGCGCGGCGGCGATCATTCCGAGCTGGGTGCCGAGATTGCACTGCGCCTGTGCCCGCGTTTGGGAATGGACAAGGACGAAACCGAACTGACCGCTTGGCTGGTTCGCACCCATCTGACCATGAGCGCCACCGCCTTCAAACGCGATCTTGCCGATTGGAAAACCATCGGTGATTTTGTCGCGGTGGTCGAAACCCTCGAACGGCTGCGCCAGCTGACCTTGCTGACCATTGTCGATATCCGCGCCGTTGGCCCCGGGGTGTGGAATGGCTGGAAACGCCAGCTGATCCACGAATTATACAGCGCCACCGAAGAACGGATGCGTTTGGGTCATGCCCAACATGCCCGCCCCGAACGGGTGGCCGCCCGCAAAGCGGCGGTGGCGGCGCGGCTGGGCAAAGATGCGGCCTTGGTCGCCACCCACGGCGGGCAATTCGGCGATGCTTATTGGATTGCCGAACCCGAAGACGTCATCGCGCTGAATCTGGCCCAGTTGGCCGCTGCCAATGGCGCACCGCTGACCATTTCCACCACCTATGATGCCGCCCGCGCCGCCACTTTGGTGATGGTGCTGGCCGCCGATCACCCCGGCCTGTTCTATCGCATTGCTGGCGGTATCCATCTGGCGGGCGGCAATATTATCGACGCCCGCATCCACACCGCCAAAAATGGCATGGCGATGGATAATTTCCTTGTCCAAGACCCGTTGGGACGCCCATTTTCCGAAGAAAACCAGTTGGATAGATTAAAGACCACAATCAATGATGCGCTGGCCAATCGGGTCAAATTGGTGCCACAACTGGCCGCCCGCCCGCTGTCCCGCCCCCGCGCCGACGCCTTTGAAGTCGCGCCGCGTGTCGAATTTGACAATCAAGCCTCCAATCGCTTCACCGTGATCGAAGTCGCGGCAAAAGACCGCCCCGCGCTGCTCAACCGCTTGGCGCGGGCGCTGTTTGAATCGCGGCTGATCGTCCACAGCGCCCATGTCACCACCTATGGCGAAAAAGCGATGGACAATTTCTACGTCACCGACCTGCTCGGCGGCAAATGCGACACCCCCGCCCGTATGGCAGCAGTAGAACAAGCCCTACTAGCCGCCGCCGGTGAAGTTGTGATGGTCGAAGTGGCTGCATAAGGCCCACCCTCTATATTCCTCCCCATTTTCACGCAGTGCAAATGGGGAGGTGGCTCCCGTCAGGGGGTCGGAGGGGCCAGCTCCATAAACCACAGAAGAAAGAAAGAATTATCTCACACAAAGCCACAAAGACGCACAGAAGAGGGGAAAAATAGGCACTTCTTCCACAATGCACCACCCACCTTCATATTCCCCCGCCCTCAATCTCCGCCAAAGCCCATCGCGCCGCCTCACTCACCACTGCATCCGCATCATCAGACAAAGCCGCAACCACCCCCATCAGCCGCACATCGCCGCTATTCCCCGCCGCAATCAAACAATTGCGGACAAATCTGTTCCGCCCAATCCGCTTGATCGGCGATCCCGAAAACAACCGCCGAAACCCGGCATCATCCAACGTCAGCAATTCCACCAGCCTTGGCGCGGCCAGCTCCGCGCGCGGCAAAAACGCACGGTTGGCCTGTGCCGCGATGGCAAATTTGTTCCACGGGCACACCGCCAAACAATCATCGCAGCCATAAATCCGGTTGCCGATTGCCTTGCGGAATTCCAGCGGAATTGGCCCGGCATGTTCGATGGTCAAATAAGAAATACACCGCCGCGCATCCAACCGATAGGGCGCGGGAAAAGCATTGGTCGGACAGGCCGTCTGACACGCGCTGCAACTCCCACATTTGTCGCGCCCCACCTCATCCGCCACAAAATCCAACGTCGTATAAATCGCCCCCAAAAACAGCCACGACCCATGCGTCTGGCTAACCATATTGGTGTGTTTTCCTTGCCACCCTAGCCCCGCCGCCGCCGCCAACGGCTTTTCCATCACCGGCGCGGTATCGACAAACACCTTCAGCGCGGCATCGCCCAAACCCAGCGCCGCGCTGCGCGCCACCAACCACCGCGCCAAAGCCTTAAGCGCCTTTTTCACCACATCATGATAATCCGCCCCCTGCGCATAGGCCGAAATCCGCGCATGGGATGTCGCCCCCGCCAAAGCCAAGGGATCAACCGCCGGAGCATAACTCATCGCCAAAGCAATCACGCTTTGCGCCTCTGGCCACAACCCCTGTGGACTGCGGCGATGGTGTTCTCGCGCCTCCATCCAGCCCATATCGCCGTGCATGTCATCACCCAGCCATTGCGCCAACCGCCCCGCGATAACCGCATCCTCGGCCGCCGATGCCACCCCCACATCGGCAAAGCCCAAACGCCGCGCCTCGGCAAAAACTTCCGCTTTTAGCTGGTCTATTAGGGCGGCCTTAACCAAAGATGCTGTTCAACCTCATACATATCGGGAATGATGCATCCCACAGAGTAGATTAGGGGAACCAGCCTTGGCAAGCAACACAGGATTAGCCATCGAAGCAAGAGGGCTGGTCAAGAAATTTGACGGCTTCACGGCGGTGGACGGCGTCGATTTGCGCGTTCCCGAAGGGGCGATCTATGGCATATTAGGCCCCAATGGCGCGGGCAAAACCACCACCCTGCGGATGTTGCTGGGGATTATCGACCCCGATTCCGGCTATCGCTGTGTTTTGGGGCATGAACGCCCCCAAGAAATGGCCCATGCCATCGGCTATCTGCCCGAAGAACGCGGGCTATATCCGGCGATGAAAACCTATGAAGCGATTGGTTTTTTGGGGGCTTTGCGCGGATTGCCGCTGGCCGAGGGGCAAAGGCGCGGCAAACAATTGCTGGAGGAAAACGGCCTAGGCTATGCGATTGACCGACAAATCCGCCAATTATCCAAAGGCATGGCCCAACAGGTGCAACTCTTGGGCTGCCTTGTCCATCATCCGCGTTTGGTGATTTTTGACGAGCCATTTTCGGGGTTGGATGCGCTAAATCAAGGGCGATTAGAAAACGTCATTCGCGGGCTAGCGGCAAAGGGCACAACCGTGATTTTCTCAACCCATGTTATCGCCCATGCCGAGAGGATGTGCGACGAAGTGGCGATTATCGCCGGCGGCAAGGTGCCCTTTGCTGGCCCGGTCGATGTGGCGCGGGACAGAATTCCGCCACAGGTGCGGCTGGAAACCCGCGCCCAGACCGGCGCATGGCGCAGCGCCCTGCCGCATGATGCCCGCAATGAAGGCAAACATTGGCTGTTTTCCTTGCCCGAATCGGGGGTTGAACCGCTGTTGCGCGCCCTGATCGAGGGCGAGGCAGGGATATTGTCGCTGTCGATCGAACGCGCCGGATTGCATGATGCCTTTGTCGCCATCGCCGGAGAAGCCGCCGCCCGCGCATTGGAAGCTGGCACAGCCGAGGAGCAACGCTGATGGACATGACCGCTCCCACCCTAAAGGGCCGCCTGCCGCTATGGGCCGCCGCCTTTGTCATCGCCCGCCGCGATTTCACCTATATTCTGTTCAGCCGCAGTTTCTTTTTCTTTCTGCTTGGCCCGCTGTTTCCGCTGGTGGTTGGGGTGCTGGCGGGCAGCGTCGGACATAAGGTAGAAAACGCCGAGACCCGCCCCGCCATTGCCTTGGCCATGTCTGCGCCCGATGTCGATGCGCTGATGGCGGCGAACCAAGCCTTGGCCCCGCAAATGAACGGCGCGATGCCCGATTTTATGGTGCTCAAACGGCTCAAAACTGGCGAGCCATTTAACGCCACCGAAGCCCTAAAATCGGCCCCCACCGAGGTCGCGGCGATTGCCACCGGCACATTGGCCGCGCCGATATTAACCGGCCCGCAACAACGCATTGAAAACTGGAATGGCCCGCTGGCGCTGGTGGCTGGTCATGCGCTGCACCCCAACGCCGCCGCGCTGCCCCGAATCATGCTGGCCCCCACCAAACAGGCGACAACTGCGGATAGGCATCGTGGCCAGATGATAACCGCACAGGCGGGGCAGACCTTGCTGTTCTTGCTGACCATGTTGCTGGCCGGAATGGTGCTGTCCAATCTTGTCGAGGAAAAAGGCAATAAAATCATTGAAATTCTTGCCGCCGCCATCCCGATGGATGCGGTGTTTCTGGGCAAACTATTCGCCATGTTGGCGGTGTCACTGGTCGGGATCACGTGCTGGGGCTTGACCGCAGTGGTGCTCAATCTGGCTCTGGGCATCGCTATGCCGGCGATGATCGCCCCAGCTGTCGGCTGGCCATTGTTCATCATTTTTGGCGTAGTCTATTTTGCTATGGGCTATCTGCTGATCGGTTCGGTATTTCTGGCCATTGGCTCGCTGGCAACGACTGTGCGCGATGTCCAAACCTTGAATATGCCGGCCACCATGCTGCAATTGCTGGTGTTTTTCATCGCCAGCTTCGCCATGACCCAACCGGGCAGCGCGGTGGAAATCGGCGCGGCAATCTTCCCCTTCAGCTCGCCCTTCGCCATGCTGGCCCGCGCCGCCACCAGCCCCGTGCTGTGGACCCATGCGGCGGCCATCGCTTGGCAAGCGATCTGTGTCGCGCTGTTCATCCGCATGGGCGCAGCGATGTTCCGCAAACGTGTGATGAAATCTGGCCCAGCTGGTGGAAAAAAGGTGAAACGGCGGTGGTTTGGGCGGGAGAAAACACAATAAACCGCGTCGCCCCCGCGAAAGCAGGGATCCCGCTTATGTCTTGGCCAAACTATACTCCCCCAAAAAATTTCCTGTAACCCAAGCCCCATTTCTGCCGTATATAACAGATAATGGAGACCAACATGACCCACCTCACCCCCACCCGCCGTGCTATTCTCGGCTGGCTTGGCGCATCGGCGGCTTTGCCGATTATGGCGGGTTGCGGCGGCGGCGCGGCCCAAGCCAAGAGCTATCCGGTCAATTTTACCGAAGCCGAATGGCGCAAAAAGCTCACCCCCGTGCAATTTAGCATCCTGCGCGAGAAGGCAACCGAACCTCCCGGCACTTCGGCGTTATTAACTGAACACCGCAAGGGGCAGTTCCTCTGCGCCGCTGATGGCAATCCCTTGTTTGAATCGCGCACAAAATTTGAATCCGGCACCGGCTGGCCTAGCTTTTGGCAGCCGATAACTGGCGCGGTGCAAACAACCACCGATTTCGACGTCGGCTATCCGCGCACCGAAGTCCATTGCAGCCGCTGCGGCGGGCATTTGGGCCATGTGTTTGATGATGGCCCACCGCCCACCAACCAACGCTATTGCATGAATGGCGGGGCGATGCTTTTTAGAACAGTATGATATTTCACAGCACTATCTAAACTCCTCCCCCTTGAGGGGGAGGCTGGGTGGGGGTGGCCCAAGGCCAGAGTGAATATGCCCAGCGTCGCCTTAGAGCGTGATGACAAAAAGTGGGAACCGGTTTTTGTCAATAAATCACGCGACCACAATTAGATATAGAGCATGATGCG